>JAZQKH010000014.1:0-4935 GCA_045542055.1 Christensenellaceae bacterium
TATGCATATATCAACATACTATATTTTGTTGGTATGTGTGTAACTCTTTAGAGTTATGCATATATCAACAAAGAAAACCTTAGAAATAACGTAAAAAACGAACGAAGCGAGAACGAAAGAGCGAACGAAAGAGCGAACGAAAAATCGAATAGAAAACAAAAAAAAACGTCACTTCTATTTTAACGAGAACGAAAGAGAGAACGAAAGAGAGTAAGCCTTAACGAACGAAAAAAAAAAATAATTTTTTAAAAAAAACCAACTATCCTTATTTTATTAACATTTTGCACTTTTTACACAACGGCAGTACTGCGTATACTGTAGCCGTTGTGTAATTGTGTAATTGTGTATTTTTATTTGACTTTTTGTTTAATTTGAATATAATAATAAATAATTTTATTTGTGGTGGTTTTTTTTATTATGAACTTTCAAATTTTTTTAACAAGTTTTTTGCCGACTATTTGTGCTTTTTTTGGTCTCATATTTTTGATTGTTATTTTTGTTAGAATCAAACGTGTTATACGTGCTAAAAGGTGTGCTAAACATATTTTACGTACTGAAAAAGAGTTAGATAAATTACGTGAAAAAAAATAATTAAAAATTTTTTAATTTTTTTACGTAAACCTATTGACAAGATTTTTCTTTTATGATATATTACTATGCGTAAAAGCCGTGTTTTGCGCATAGTTGGATGTGTGTGCCCTATGCTAAAAATATTAAAAAATACAATAAAAACTTACTAATTTTGCGTGTTGATATCATGCCCTATTAAAAAAATTTTTTATACTATTTTATTTTTAATATAGACTTTTGCGCATAGTTGTGTTAAAATTAATGCGGTGATATTATGAAAGAAAAATCCTATTTTGAGAAACGTGAAATTGCATGTGTTGATCGAATAAACAATATCATAAAAGATTTACCTTATTTTGTTGAAGATTTTTTCGTTGGTATTGAAAATAGAACGTCCCCTTTATCACGCTTAAATTACGCTTACGATTTACGTGTTTTTTTTGATTTTTTAACTAAAAAAGTTTTTAGGAATAAACCTATAGATACAATAGAGATTTCAGATTTAGAAAAGCTTGAAGTAAGTGATTTTGAATACTTTTTAAGTTATTTAAGTCATTATAAAATTAACGGCAAGGATGAAAGATGCACTGAAACAGGAAAAGCAAGAAAACTTTCTACTCTACGTGCATTTTACAAGTTTTTCTTTAACAAAAATATGATTGTGGCAAATACACCTTCAAAGGTTTTAATGCCCAAAATTCATGAAAAAGAAATCATTAGACTTGAATCAAACGAAAACATTGATGAAATCGGCGATATGTTGTACGTTGTTGAACACGGCCATGGACTTACAAAAAAGCAACGTGCTTTTCACAACGCTACTGCCCTACGTGACACGGCAATCATTACACTTTTTTTAGGCACTGGAATTCGTATTAGCGAACTTGTTGGATTAAACGTGGAAGATATTGACTTTAAGTCAAGTAGTTTCGTTGTAACCCGTAAAGGTGGCAATAGAGCCGTTTTATACTTTAACGATAAGGTCGCTATTGCTTTGGAAGAATATTTAAGCACACGTGAAAATACTGAGGGTTTTTCAAAATCTTCCCCGCTATTTTTATCCCTTCAAAACAAGCGAATTGCAACTAGAACTGTTCAAGAATTAGTGAAAAAGTATGCAAAAATCGTATCGCCACTTAAAAAAATTACCCCACACAAACTAAGAAGTACGTTTGGCACAAATCTATATAGACAAACCGGTGACATCTACGTTGTTGCTGACTTTTTGGGTCATAAAGACGTAAATACAACTAAAAAGCATTACGCCGCAATTACTGACGACGTTAGAAAAAAAGCGGCATTTAATCTTGATATAACAAATCAAAAAGACAAATCTTAAATGATTTGTCTTTTTTTATTCTTCAATAATTTCGGTAATTTGTATTGAATTAAAATCTTTATTAGATTCTAAGCACTTACCACAACTGTCGCATTTTTTAGTTGGGTCTAAATCACAAAATTCATCACATTCACCACAATCTATACATTCCCTATCATATTTAGTGCATAAATACATAACAAAAAACCACCTTAAAAAATTTAAATAAATAAAACAAACAAATGTTTGACAAACCAAACATATGGTGTTATAATAAGAATATGAAAAAAAATATTGATGATAAATTACAGTTAGTTTATAATTTTACCGTTGATTATATAGATAGCAACGGCTTTCCGCCTTCAGTAAGGGAAATTTGTGCAAAATGCAATATAAAATCAACTGCTTCAGCTTACGTTTATTTGGAAAGATTAAAAGAAAAAGGTCTTTTAATTAAGTCACCACAAAAGAAGCGCACATTGCAAATTGCTTCAAACAAAAAAGATTTTCGCTCTATTCCCTTAGTGGGTACTATTCGTGCAGGTGCACCTATATTTGCTTTGGAAAATTTAGAAGGCTATATTCCCCTTCCTTCCGATTTTAGTGGCGATGACTGTTTTGCACTTAAAGTTCAAGGCGACAGCATGTGTGAAGCCGGCATCTATGAAAACGATATCATTATCGTTAGCAAATGCAACTATGCCGAGAACGGTGATATGGTTGTTGCATTAGTTGAAGATAGTGCAACCGTTAAGACGTTTTATAAACGTAATGACAAGATTGTTCTTCACCCTGAAAATTCAACTATGGAAGATATGATTTTTGATGATGTGCAAATTCTTGGTAAAGTTAAGGGCCTGCTCAGAAAATTTAATTAAAACAAGATATTAAATCGCACCTAAACCACTGATATTTTCAGTGGTTTTTTAATTTGATACTAAATCTTTAAGTTTTTAAGAACTGCCTTGCAGTGTTCATACGTTAGACCGCCTTGCAAATATGCGATATACGGCGGTTTTATAGGGGCATCGGCAGACATTTCGATTGAAGAACCTTGCACGAAGCAACCTGCCGCCATAATTACTTGGTCATCATAACCAGGCATGTCCCATGGAAGTGCATCTACGTAACTATCAATAGGCGAATTTTTTTGAACAGATTGTATAAAAGAAATAAGTTTATTCTTATCGTTAAACTTGATTGCAACAATTATATCACCAGGTAGTTGACTACTTGACGGCGAAACGTCATAGCCTAAAATTCGCATAACTTCGCCAATTAAAAGCGAGCCTTTTACAGCCTGCGAAACGACGTGTGGCGCCATAAAAATACCCTGATAATAATATTGATATCCATAAGCGTAAGAACCTACTTCACCACCAATTGAAGGTGCAGTCATCCTATTTATAACCATATCAACGTATTTTTCTTCACCGGCAAAGTATCCACCTGTCGGAGCAATTCCCCCACCGATATTTTTAATCATTGAACCTGCAATTAAACTAACACCAACTTGCGTAGGCTCTAATTTATCTAAAAATTCGCCGTAACAATTATCAAGCATAATGCACCCGTCAAAGCCTAGGCTTTTGACAAAATCAACAACTTCCTTTATTTTTTTAATTGACAATGCTTCACGCCAAGCGTAACCACGTGAACGTTGCAAATATATCATTGCAGGCATGCCGTAATCTTTGATATTGCTTTGTATTTTATCAAAATTAATTTCATTGTCATCCGTTAGTGATATACAATCAAAACCTATATTGTAATCTTTAAGCGAACCGTTATTCTCGCCGTAAATTACGTCAAGCAACGTATCGTAAGGCTCACCTGTTACACACAAAACCCTTTGATTAGGTCTTAAAACGCCGTACAAACATAGTGAAAGTGCATGTGTGCCTGAAACGATATTAGGAGAGCAAACGGCTTTTTGAGCACCAAAAACGTCGGCTAAAAGCAAGTTTAAAGTATCCCTACCTTCATCACCGTATCCATAACCGGAAGTGCCTTGAAAATGCCTTAACGCTATTCTTCTGTTTTGAAACGCTTTAAGAACTTTTTCTTGATTAAATTGCGTAATTTCTTCAAAAATCCTAAACTTTTCAGATAGATTTTGTTCTGCTTGATTAATAATTTGTGGGTCAATCATAGTTGTTCTATTATCCTATTGCTTAATTCGTTTATGTCGTTAGGCTCAAGATAAATTAAGCCTTGTAATTTTTTAAAATAAGTAATTTGCCGTTTTGCATAATGCCTTGTGTTCAGTTTAATGGTTTCTTTTAATTTGTATAAATCAATTTTGCCATCAAAATAGTCAAACACTTCTTTATAACCAATGCCTTGCATACATTGCGAATCTCGATTAACACCCAAATCAAGCAAATTATTGACTTCTTCAATAAGCCCATTATCAAACATAATATCGACACGGCGATTTATTCTATCGTATAAAACGTCCCTTGGAAAGTCAACGCAAAACGCTTTGTAATTAAAAAGTGGTTTTTGCTCGTCGATAATTTCAGATTTTTTGCGTCCGTTTTCGCAAATTTCTAATGCCCTAATAACCCTTTTCAAGTCGTTTTGATGAAGTTTAAGACTTGTTTGATAATCTTTTTCTTTTAATATATCAAAAACAAATTGATTACCTCGTTCTTCGGCTAAATTAAAATAATAATCACGAAGTTCTAAATTACCCTTACCGTCCCCGTAAGAAAAGTCGTATAAGATTGAGTTTATATAAAAACCAGTTCCGCCACAAATAATCGGCGTTTTACCCTTACTTAATAAATCCTTAATAATAGGCAAAGCAAGTTCCCTATAATCGCCAACCGAAAAGGTATCCGTAGGCTCGCAAACGTCTATTAAATGGTGGTTTACGCCATCCATTTCTTGCACGGTAGGTTTAGCAGTGCCAATGTCCATGCCACGATAAACGTACATGGAGTCTCCGGAAATAATCTCGCCATTTAAGCGCTTGGCAAGCTCAATTGCGCAATGGCTCTTGCCCGTAGCCGTTGGTCCTAAAATAACTGCAACTCTTTCCT
>JAZQKH010000015.1:0-21512 GCA_045542055.1 Christensenellaceae bacterium
ATTTATTAAATTTACTTGCTATTATTATTTAAAAATGATAAAATATCACGGTATAAAAGAAAGGAAGATATTTTATGAATATTTGGCACGATATTGAATGCAATAGAATTACGCCTGAAAATTTTGTTTCCGTTATAGAAATTAGCAAGGGATCAAAACAAAAATATGAATTAGATAAAAAAACAGGGTTACTTAGACTTGACCGCATTTTATATACTTCCACCCACTACCCAGCAAACTACGGGTTTATACCCCACACCTTAGCATCTGATAATGACCCGTTGGACGTTTTAATTTTATGCTCGGAAAGTTTAATTCCTATGAGTTTAGTTGAATGTTACCCTATCGGCGTTATCCTTATGAACGACAACGGCGCTTGCGATGAAAAAATTATTGCAATTCCAGACACCGACCCAAACTACAACACGTACGCAAGCATAAACGACCTACCAAAGCACGTTTTTGACGAAATGCAACATTTTTTCTCAGTGTATAAACAACTAGAAAACAAAACGACTTCGGTTGACGTTGTTTTGGATAAAGATGAAGCATTAAAAATCATCAAACAATCAATGGATAACTATAAAAATAATTTATATAAATTAACGTTAAAATAAACAAAAATCCACCTTTGCGGTGGATTTTTTGTTTAGCAAAATCTTATTCTATATTTTCTATATCGTCTATTTGTTTTACTTCAGTTTTTATTTTTTTAAATAAAATAGGATTGATAATGTATAACATCAATATAATACCAATATAGCCAGCCGTAAATAATTCCATTTCATAAACCATATCAATAGAATAATTATACTCACTTAAACCATACAACCCTAAGGCAAATAAAAAGTCAAAAATTGCTATTAATACGGTAAAGATAATTAATCCAAATTTTTTTGGCTTTAGTTCATATTCTGTATCATCTTTAGTAAAATCAGCACTACTAATAAATGGTTGCCAACTTACGCCACCTAAAGTTACCAGATAAACGTGAATCATTACAACAAGCCATTGCAAGTTTATAACAATCGATAAAACCGCCTTATAAATAAACATAAGAAAAACTATCGGCCAAGATATTAGATACAAAAAAACCTGTGTTGCGTGCTTAACCTTATCACGTTCAGCCTTTAATAAATTATATAAATATTCAACGGGGTCAAAAATTATAGTGTATATAAAATTAGTCAGCCAAAGCACACTGACAACAGAAAACGTTGAAACAATTAAAGGAATAAGCCCAATAATTATAATTATCTTACACAACTTAGGCATTCTATTAAACTGAATACCTTTTTTTGCCTCACGTATAAGTCCATTTAGTTTAGATATAACGTCCATAAGCAACTCCTTTATTCAATTTATTACATTATAATTAAATACAAATAATATGTCAATAAAATTTTTAAATAAAAGTAAGAAATATCAAGGTATTATTGATTTTTTTAATTAAATATAATACACTCTTTTATCTGCCAGTAAAATCAGTGGGTGACCATCGTTTATCCTGCAGAAAATTGAAAAACAAATTTTCTCCCAATTCGAATCCCCCGTTCTAAACATAAACCATAAAAAAAGGATACCAATCAGTATCCTTTTTCTATGGCGGTGCGTGTAAAACGTAAATTGAACACTCATTGTTGCATAAAATTACAATTTATTTATTAAAGGTTAAAAGATGTTTGCTAATATTAAATGATGCACTTTCTCCTTTACAAACAATAAACGACATAGCATCTGTCCATAACGTAAATATAGCCATTGGAAAATATAATCCTATTAAAAAGAAATATCCCAATGAAATAATAGGTGCCAAAATAATTGTAAAAACAATTTTTGAAACCTTTGCATATTTATCATCATTTTCGTTTATATTTGAATCATTTTTTACACCAACGACTTCTAAGCAAAAAGTAAATGCATACGACAATCCAAACAATAAAAAACAACAAATAACTCCAATAAACATTAGGAGCGTTATTGGAAAAAATAATACCGCCCTCATACAGTTCAAATACTGTATTTTTGCAAACAAGACTTTTCCTGCGTTAAACCATTTCATAATAGACCTCCTTTTTATTATTATAACAATATAATATTATAATGTCAAATATAAATAAAATAACCTAACCCGTACTTAAAGTTCGGATTAGGTTATTGTTGGCGGAAAAGGCGGGTTTCTGCCCCTTTATAAGGGGAAATACACGAAGTGTATAAGGGGATTGCCGTCCGTGGCTAACGATTGAACCATAGGTGAAAATCACGACTTTCGCCAAGCAAAAATATAAGGCGGGATTTGCTCCGCTCCTTATTCAAATAGTAACTCATAAAAGACAAATTGTTTCGTTCCCCACTCAACACATTTACAACTTGTTTTAAGATTTCGTTTGCAGTCGCTATCACGCCGGGGCAACAAACAATTATTAATTGTTTGCCCACAAGCAAAAATAAAAACTTAAACTTGGTGCTTGTGGGACTTGCCCGTTCAAATCCCACCACAAACTATTCAATGCAACAAAAAAAGGATGCACACGGCATCCTTATTTTGTTGGCAGAGAGCGAGGGATTCGCTTCTCTCGAGCCTCCCGCAAAATAGTCCACTGGATTATTTTTTGCCTAACGGCAATACGCAAACAAGTTTGCTAGCTCCTAATTCGAATCCCTCTAAATGCTACAACAAAAAAGTCTAACCCAAACAAAGTTTGGATTAGACTTATTTTGGCGGAGAGCGAGGGATTCGAACCCCCGTGGGCTTTCACCCAAACGGTTTTCAAGACCGCCTCGTTGTGACCACTTCGATAGCTCTCCATAAAGATTCAGTTGTTTAATCAACGAATCATATTATATCATAAACTTAAATAATGTCAAATTAAATACAAGCAAATTTTGCAATTTATTTTAAAAAATTATTTTAAATCGTCAAATTTGATTATTTCCACGTCAGACTCGGAAAAAAGTTTAAGCGCAAACTCATCTGGATAACCGTTTTTATAGATAACCTTTTTTACACCCGAATTTATAATCATACGGGTACAAATAACGCAAGGCTGATGTGTAACGTACATAACTGCCCCGTCAAGACTAACGCCCAATTTTGCCGCTTGACATATAGCGTTTTGTTCAGCGTGGACTGCATAACAAACTTCTTGCATTGTTCCGCTTGCAATATTGCGAACACGCCTTAAGCATTCACCACGCTCCGAACAACTTTCTATGCCGGCAGGTGCACCATTATAACCGGTGGTAAGCACCCTTTTATCTTTAACCACAACCGCACCAACGTGTCTATTTTCTTGGTAACAACTTGACCACTCGGCAACAGTCTCAGCTAAACTCATAAATCTTTCATCCCACTTGTTCATAAGTACACCCTATTATTTTTTATCCTTTTTTACCATTTTTTCAAGTTCTTTCATAAATGAAGTAGTATCTGTAAATGAACGATACACTGAAGCGAATCTAACGTAAGCAACCTCATCAATCTCTTTTAAGCCTTCGCAAACCATTTCGCCAAGTTCTTTACTTGAGATTTCTTGAGCCAACGAGTTGTAAACCTTCTTTTGAATACTATCCACAAGTTTATCAATTTCAATAGTAGAAACTGGACGTTTTTCACAAGACTTAATTATACCGCCTTTTAACTTATTGGCGTCAAAGGCTTGTCTACTGCCGTTAGACTTTATAACGTATATGGGCGTATGTTCAACCGTTTCATAAGTGGTGAACCTTTTGCCACACTGAATACATTCCCTACGGCGACGAATAATAGTTCCGTCTTCAGCAGAACGTGAGTCAATAACCTTACTGTCAATACAGCCACAAAACATACACTTCATAAAAAGCCCTCAAATGATTTTTAACACAACATATAGTTGTTTTATAAATTATACCACACTACAATTAAAAATTCTACAAAATTTATAAAAAATTTATTAGTAGCGCATAATATTTTTTATAGGAGAATTTTATGCCCCTACTATTTTATATAGTTGTAACCGTATACGTAATAGCCGTTAATCTATATGGTATATTAATGCTAAAATTTCAAAAAGACGCACGTGAAGAAGGCGATGAAGAAAATCTTGCAATAAGCGACTCAAAACTACTTCTTGCAGGGCTACTTGGTGGAGCAACAGGAATATTTATCTTTATGTTTATATTTAAATATAGGTTGCGAAGCCTTGTTATGATGGTTTTAATGCCAATACTTATTGCAGTAAACGTATACGTTTTAATTTTAGCAATGAACGGTGGTTTCGGTTTTTTTAATTAGAAAGGCTTTTTATTGCTTTTGGTAAAGCGTTTATTATATCTGAAGCAAGCATACAATAAGACCCGTGTTCTTTTTGTGCAATTTCACCTGCTAAACCAAACAAGTGAGCGCAAGCAACAGCAACAAATAAGGGGTCGTTATTTCTTGCTGTAACACCGGCAATAAAACCACTAAGCACGTCGCCACTACCACCTTTTGCCATGCCTGAGCAACCTGAAGTATTTAGGTACACTTCTTCGCCGTCAGTAATAATACTGGTGGCGCTTTTTAATACCAAAATTACACCATACGTGTGTGCAAATTGCTTTGCAAGATTAATTCCGTTTGATACTATTTCCTCTTTATTATACCCACAAAGTCTTGCAAATTCACCAACGTGTGGAGTAAGAATTACTTTGCACTTTGCATTTTTTAATACTTCAACACCGAATTTTGCAAGAGAATTTAAACCGTCGGCATCGATGATTAAAACCCCACAATAATTACTTAGCAAATAGCAAATGGTTTTATAAACGTATTCCGACGTTCCAAGCCCCATACCTATTGCAATTGAATCATACTTTAATAATCTACCTAAGGCGTCTTGATCGTAACACAAAAAACCGTTTTCATCTTTGATAGGTGTAAAAGTACACTCTGGAGTTTTGCAAACGTAATTTTGAACAAGACTACCTGGCACGGCAAGATTACAGTACCCTACGCCCATTTTCAAGGCGCTAACAGCGTTGGCAGATAAGAGTATGCTACCCGGATAGCACAAACTACCACCTATAATACAAGTTTTACCAAAATGGCCTTTATTAACGTTTCTATTTCTTTCAGGGAACAATTTTATAACGGAATTTGGAGAAATTTTTTTTACAAAATCATCACCCCAAATACTAATACCTATATCAACCGAAGTTACTTCGCCAGAATAATCTGGTCCATCATTTAAAAAGTGCCCAAGTTTTAATTCTTGAATAGCGACGGTTAAGTTCGCCTTAACGGCGCAACCCATAACCTTACCATTATCGCCGTTAAGTCCGCTTGCAATATCACACGAAACAACGTACGCCCCGCTTTGATTTATCTTTTCAATGGCTTTCTTATAGTTACCTTCTACGTCACGATTTAGCCCCGTACCAAAAATACAGTCAACTATAACGTCAAACTTATTATCAAACACCTTAAAAATGCCATTGTAAACGTTAAGTGTATTAACGGTGAATCCGTGCATTTTAGAAAGGTTGTCGGCAATAACTTTTCCATCCTTTCCGTTGTTACCTTTGCCCATGCAAACTAAAACTCTACCACCGAGCAACCTTTTTTTAATCACTTGCGCAACGGCTCTGCCTGCTCTTTCAACCAATTCGTCGGAAGAAATACCCAAATTCTCTATTGTAAATTTATCTGCAATACGCATTTGCTCGTTAGATAAAATTCTTTGCATTATTCATCCACCTTAAATTCAGAAATAACCTTATTTACGTCCTCGTAAGAAAACCCCTTACCAATCAAATATCTATAGGTTTTAGCAAGATTTTCTTTAGTCAATTCTTTATTTTTCATATACTTTTCAGCGATTTTTCTTGCACTTGAATAAGAGTCGACGTCAACTTCGCAACTAACCCTTTCAACAACGTCGGATTTTACACCTTTTTGAAGTAATTTATACTTAGAAAGGCGTTTGCCTTGCCTATTTGAAGTTGATTCTATATAACGTTTAACAAAAGCCTCGTCGTCAATATATTTATACTCTTTTAACTTGTCCAAAACGTAATATACAACCTTTGCAGGATACTGTTTATCAAATAAATACTTCTTAACTTGGCTTTCAGTTTTTATGTTTTTTGAACAATACCCAATACCTTTGTTTAACGCTTCTACTGTTTGATTTTCCTCTATCAAGTCTTGTAGGGTTTTAGGGTCAATTTCCATATCCTTTTTTAAGGCAAATTTATAAACGAGTTCTAAAGAAACGCCCATAAAGAACTCGTCGTCAATAAATATATTTATCCTATCCTTATGATTTTTTTGTAGCGAAATTGACGTAATTTTACCCATTACCCAAAATTGTAAAAGCCGTCGTTTAATTTTGAATAAACGGCTTTCCCCCTAAAAATATTTGAAAGCGCTTGCTCAAAAGAAACAATTTCATCTAAAAAAACGGCAATAGTAAGACTAATGCTGTCACCAAAATCGGTGTTAACAACAGCTAAGCCTTGTTTTGCCGTTAATGATAGAATTTTAGAATACTTCTCGTAATCGCTAATAACACTAAAATAAGTCACAGGTTGCATATTGGCGATTTTAGCAACCTCACAACACGAGCTAACCGCACCACTATACGCACGAACGAGTCCGCCCGCACCAAGTTTTACGCCACCAAAGTATCTGGTAACGACTGCCACCGTTTTATAAAGTTTTTTTGCCTTTAAAACTTCAAGCATAGGCATACCAGCCGTGCCTTGTGGTTCGCCGTCATCAGAAAATTTTTGTATCAAACCACGTTCATCGGCAATATAGGCGTAGCAATTGTGTGTTGCAAGCGAGTGAATTTTTTTTACTTGTGAAATAAAATCCTTTGCTTCATCTTCGCTTTGAACACCTTTTATATTGCATATAAACTTTGAACGCTCAATAACAGTCAAATCTTCAAATTGACCGTCTACGGTTAGATATCCACTCATTTCAAGATAATCTTAATATGAACTTTTTTTCCTTTATGAAGTATAAAATTACCATTTGATGCTATTTCAGTAGGAATTTTCGCAAACGGGTCGGTAATTTTAGTTTGGTCGAGTGAAACCCCGCCACCTTCAATTAAACGCTTTGCTTCGCCCTTAGATTTTGCTTGATTGGTAGCAATTAAAATGTCGGTAACAAACTCTGTATTAGCATCAACTTCAACTGACAACATATCTTCAGCATTGCCACCACCAAATGCCGCACGGGCTTGTTTTTGAGCGTTTATAGCCTTTTCTTCACCGTGAACAAGTTTGGTTACTTCAAACGCTAAACGTTCCTTTGCCAAGTTCATACGTTCATCGTTAAATTTAGTAAGTTCTTTAATTTCATCCAGTTCCATAAAGGTTAAAAGACGCATGCACTCTTCAACTTTGCAATCTTCAACGTTTCTAAAATATTGGTAAAATTCATAGGGCGTTGTTCTATTTTCATCAAGCCACAAAGCACCCTTAGCGGTTTTACCCATTTTCTTGCCTTCACTAGTTAGCAAAAGCGTAAACGTCATTGCAAAAGCGGTATCGTTCTTCTTCTTTTTAATAAGGTTTGCGCCCGCAAGCATATTGCTCCATTGGTCGTCACCACCAAGTTGAATTTTTACGCCGTAATCTTCGTAAAGCTTCAAAAAGTCATAGCCTTGCATGAGCATATAGTTAAACTCTAAGAAGGAAAGCCCCTTTTCCATACGGGTCTTAAAACACTCTGCAGTAAGCATTTTATTAACTGAAAAATGTACGCCGATATCCCTTAAAAAGTCAACATAATTAAGGTTTAAAAGCCAGTCGCCGTTATTAACCATAATAGCACCGTTATCGCCCTCAAAGCGTATAAAACGACCCATTTGCTTTCTAAAACACTCGCAGTTGTGGGCAATGGTTTCCTTCGTCATCATAGAACGCATATCGCTTCTGCCAGACGGGTCGCCAATCATTGCTGTACCACCACCTATGAGTGCAACGGGTTTATGACCATAACGTTGCATCCACGCCATAGCCATTATTGGAATATAGTGACCTATATGAAGACTATCTGCCGTAGGGTCAAATCCAATGTAAAACGGCACGCTTTCTTTTGCTAAAAGTTCATACAACTCGTCTTCAAATACGGTTTGTTTAATAAAGCCTCTTTCTTTTAAAACGTCAAAAACATTTTTCATTATAATTACCTTGTAAAATAAACTGTATATATTATACAAATAAAGACCGTTTTTTGCAAACAAAAAACGGCACAATTATTAATTTATACTCTAAACGCCACGTTTTTCATCAATATAAGTGGCTTGTAAATCGGAAACGTGCAACATTACAATCAAGGGATAGATTGCAAAAGCTTCACTTATAGAGCCGTCACCACCCTTAACTCTCGAATCAAATCCACCCATATGCCAATTTATAGCCATTGCTTCTTCACGAGTGGTACGAATAAAACTGTGAATTATATATACCGACTTCTCGCCGTGCCCGTATGGAAGAGTTTCGTCTCTAACGTACACAGGCTTACGTATCCACTCCCCGTTTTCTTTGACGTTCCTAAAATCCGTTTTATAAAAATCAATTTTACAAACGTCGTGAAGAAGTGAACAAATAGCAACCGTTTCGTGCGATACAACCTTTTCCCATTCTTCACCATACTCGTTTTGAACGTTCTTTAACAGTCTATAATAAACGTTTACACTATGGTCGCAAAGACCACCTTCATATGCGCAGTGATATCTTGTGCTGGCGGGTGCTGTAAAAAAATCCGAGTCAATTAAATACGCCCTTAACTTATCAACACCCTCACGTTTAATATAGGTGTCAAAGATATCTAAAAAATCTTGTTTAGTATACATATTTCACCTTATTTTGACTTGTAGAATAATTTGCAGTGACAAAATCCTTCAAAATTGGGGTCATCAATTTGCGCTCTAAATTCCTGACACATACACTTAAATTCTTCTTTTTTACCTACTCTGCAAGGACAATAGCCACCTTTAGCTTTTAAGCCGTCTCTAACAGTTTGAACTACTTCTTTATCTGGGTTTAAACTAATTTTCATAACTCACCTTAATTTTATTAAATTATACAACGAAAACTCTCTATTTGCAAGACCTTTTTTTGGTAAAATTTAATATTTATTATCAATTTTTTCGAACACGTATTGAATTAAACAAATATTTGTGTTAAAATAAAAGAGTTGTTTACAAATACTCTCGAGGTAAAATATGATGAAGAATTTTGACGTAGCTATTATCGGTGCAGGTCCTGGCGGTATATTTGCCGCATACGAACTTACAAAACTTAATCCAGACATAAAGGTTGCAGTATTTGATTCTGGTCATTCCTTAGAAAATAGACGTTGCCCTATCGATGGCAAAAAGGTTAAAAGTTGTATCAACTGCAAAACTTGTTCAATAATGTCTGGCTTTGGCGGTGCGGGTGCTTTTTCTGACGGCAAATATAATATTACAAACGATTTTGGCGGAAGTCTGCATGAACACATTGGCAAAGCAGAAGCCATCGAACTTATGCACTACGTAGATGAAATTAATATGCAATACGGCGGTCAAGGGACTAAAATGTACTCTACCGCAGGAACTTATCTAAAAAAAGTCTGCTTGCAAAACAAACTAAATCTTTTGGAAGCAAAAGTTCGTCATTTAGGCACGGATAAAAACTATATTGTTTTACAAAATTTCTATACAGAATTAAAGGACAAATGCGAATTCTTTTTTGACAACCCCGTTCAAGACGTTATCGCACAAAACGATAGCTATACTGTAATTTCCGAAAAGATAACTATCACCTGTAAAAAATGTATTATTTCAGTAGGAAGAAGCGGAAGCAAATGGATGGAGGGACTATGCAAAAAGCTTAAAATTGCAACTAAGTCTAATCGTGTTGACATTGGCGTGAGAGTTGAACTCCCTGCTGAGATTTTTTCAAAACTAACCGATGAATTATACGAAAGCAAAATCGTATACCGTACCGAAAAGTTCGAAGACAACGTAAGAACATTCTGTATGAATCCTAACGGCATAGTAGTTAATGAAAACACTAACGGTATTGTTACCGTTAACGGCCACAGTTATGAAGATAACGCACTTAAAACAAACAACACAAACTTTGCTCTTTTAGTTGCTAAACATTTTTCCGAGCCGTTTAAGGACAGCAACGGATACGCTGAAAGTATTGCAAGACTATCTAATATGCTTGGCGGTGGCGTAATCGTACAAAGATTTGGCGACTTAATTCGTGGTAGACGCAGTACTGAAAAACGTATTGAAGAAGGCATGGTAACCCCTACCCTTTCAGCCACACCGGGCGATTTAAGTTTAGTTCTTCCCAAGCGTATTCTAGACGGTATTATTGAAATGATTTACGCATTAGACAAGGTTGCCCCAGGCACTGCTAACGACGACACCCTTTTATACGGTGTGGAAGTTAAATTCTACAACATGGAAGTTGCTATTGATAACAACCTTGAAACCAAACTTAAAGGTTTATACGTTATTGGTGATGGTAGTGGCGTTACACACTCACTCTCACACGCATCGGCAAGTGGTGTTTACGTTGCAAGAAAGATAAACGAAAACGAATAGAATCAGATAACTATTTATATTTTAAGCCCACGGCTATCGCCGTGGGCTTTTTAACAAAAAAAGTGATATGCGATTACATATCACTTTTCTAATATAAATAATGCTATTTTGAATATTTTTCTTTAAGTTTTTTGAAGGCAGGTAAAGAGTTAACTATCGTATCGTAAGCAACGCAATATGATACTCTTACGTACCCTTTAACGCCAAACCCGTCACAAGGAACTAATAAAAGTTCAAATTCCCTTGCATTTTCACAAAACTTGTTGGCATCGTCTTCCAATGCTTTTACAAAAAGATAAAACGCACCGTCGGGCTGAACGCACTCATACCCTATTTCTGTTAAATTATTATATATAGTATCTCTATTGCGTTTATACGTTTCAATATCAGTTTTAGAGTTAATACATTTAGCAACTACTCTTTGGAAAAGGCTAGGTGCACAAACGTAACCAAGTGCTCTACCCGCACCACAAACGGCTAAATAAAGCGTTTTGGCTTCTTGCATGTTTGGGTTAATTGCAATATAACCAATTCTTTCCCCAGGAAGCGATAACGATTTAGAAAAAGAATAACAAACGAAGGTGTTGTCGTAATAATTCATTAAGTACGGCACGTGAACGTCACCATAAACGAGTTCTCTATAGGGCTCGTCTGAAATCAAATAAATAGGATGGCCGTATTCCATTTGCTTTTCGCTTAAAATTTTAGCAACTGCCTTAATTTTATCTTCAGTATACACAACACCACTTGGGTTATTAGGCGAATTTAATATAATTGCCTTAGTTTTATCAGTAATTAAACTTTCAAAATTATCTAAATCGATTTGGAAGGTCATATCTTCCGGTTTAGAGACAACTAAAACACCACCGGCATTTTCAACAAAAACCCTATACTCTGTAAAAAAAGGAGCGAACACAATGCACTCATCGCCATTGTTTATAACAGCATTTAGGCAGACAGAAAGTGATGCGGCAGCGCCACACGTCATATAGATTAAATCTTTATCCATATTAACGTTAAAACGCTCTTTTATATTGTCGGCAATAGTTTGCCTAACAGAAGCGTCACCTTGGGCTGAAGTGTAACCGTGAAGTGTAGTTTCATCACAAGTAAGAAGAAGTTCTTTAATACTTTCAGAAACTTCTTTAGGGGGCTTAACACTTGGATTGCCAAGCGAAAAATCAAAAACATTTTCAGCCCCAATTTCAGCCGAACGTTTTTTGCCATACTCAAAAGTTTCTCTAATAACCGAACGAACGCTTCCTAATGCGTATGATTTTTTATTGTAACTCATTTTTAAAGTCCTTTATTTTTCTAATTTTAGTAGTTTTAGTGCGTTTTTATAAAAAATTTTATCTTCGATATCCTTTCCAAGATTATAGGATTTTATTACTTCAATATCTTGCTTCATATCGTGCCATGGGCAGTCGGTAGCAAATAAAATTTTATCTTCACCGTGCCTAAACAGTATTTTTTTAAATAGTTCTTCGCCAATTTTAGGGACGGTAAAAGCAGTATCGAAATAAACGTCTAAATCACAAAGTAAATCAAGAGTTTCTTGCCACTGTTTATGTGCGCCATAATGCCCTAAAACAAACTTTTTATGACCTGTTTTTTTAATTACTTCTGCACATAGATTAGCTGGACACCTAATAGGCTCACCTAAGTAACCATCGTCAACGCCTGAGTGGGTAACGACAATCATATCTAATTCTTTTGCATTATTTAATATAGATATATACCCTTCGTGGTTAATAAAAGCACCTTGGTAATCAGGGTGAATTTTTACACCTAAAAATCCGTTTTCTTTTAGGTAACGCATTTTACCAGCAACGTCTTCACACTCTGGGTGCATACCGCCAAATGATATAATTCTTCTTCCCTTATCCGCATATTTTTCATTGATAGATATAGCATATTTTGTTACACTATCAAATTGTGTAGGCTTAGTCAATACCGGCAAAGCTATGGCAATATCTACCCCGCCGTTTTCCATATTTTTAAGCAATGAAGTATCTGTCCCGTCGGTATACGCATGGCCATTAGAACGCTTTTCAAGATTATCTATCGTAGCTTTCGCAATTTTTTCAGGAAAAATATGCGTGTGAAAGTCAATTATCATCAATTCACCTAATAAAGTAATTATAACGCTTTTATCTCGTCTGAAGACATCGTATCAACACCCATTTCACCAAGAATTTGACACGCTGTTTTGATATCAGAAGACTTTAACACAACCGACGCTTCATCTTTGTCGATTGATAATCCGTACATATACTCAATATTAACGCCCTTTTGCGACAATACTTCTAAAAGTTTTTGCAAACTGCCTACTTGGTGAGTAATTTTAATAACTAAAACGTCAGAAAGCATTGTAGAAAAACCGCTTTCCATAAGTTTTTGTCTGCCAAGCACTGGGTCGTTTACAATAAGTCTAAGCAAGCCGTATTCGGTTGTGTCTGCAAGGCTTAACGATAAAACGTTTACGTCGTTTTCTCTTAAAACGTGCAATACTTCACCAAGCCTACCCTGTCTGTTTTCAATAAAAACTGATAATTGTTTTGCTAACATAATTCAATCCCCCTAAAATTAATATAATTTTCTATTGTCTATAACGTGAACGGCTTTACCTTCACTACGCTTTAGTGTCATAGGCTCAACGATTTTTATTTTTGCATTTAAGCCAAGCGCTTGCATAATTACGTGGCCTATTTTAGCCGTTAGTTTTTCAATACCCTTAATCTCATCGGTTAAATACTCTGGATTAAGTTCAACTTGAATTTCCAACGTGTCAAGATTGTTTATCCTATCAACTATCATCATATAGTGATGCGATACTTCCTTAACTTCTGAAAGCGCTGCTTCAACTTGACTCGGGAAAACGTTAACACCACGGATTATAAGCATATCATCAACACGCCCCTTAAATCTGCCAAGTCTTACACTAGTTCTACCACAATCACAAGTTGAGTAGTCGATAGTCGTCAAATCCTTAGTTCTATATCTAAGAAGCGGCAATCCTTCCTTAGTAATGGTTGTAAACACAAGTTCGCCAAGTTTGCCTTTTTCTTGTGGTTTCATAGTTGCCGAATTGATAATTTCCGGATAGAAATGGTCTTCACAAACGTGCAGACCTTTATGGTGGATACAGTCACACGCAACACCTGGTCCCATTACTTCAGATAAGCCGTAAATATCGTGTGCGTGAATACCCAAAGTGTTTTCCAAATCAATACGCATCTGCTCTGTCCAAGGTTCAGCACCGCAAATTGCAGATTTAAGCTTAATTTTATCAAGCAAGCCTTCCGACTTTAATATCTCGGAAATATGTAGTAAATAAGAAGGCGTACAACAAATTGCAGTCGCACCAAAGTCAACCATTAAAGTAGTTAATTTTTTAGAATTACCCGTACTCATAGGAACGACCATTGCACCTATTTTTTCAGCACCGCTGTGAGCACCTAAACCACCGGTAAACAATCCATAACCGTACGCAACTTGAACGATATCTTTGTTGCTAACACCTGCCATAGTCAAACATCTTGCAACGCACTCAGCCCAAATATCAAGGTCACGCCTTGTATAACCAACAACGGTCGGCTTACCAGTAGTGCCACTTGAAGCGTGTATTCTTACGATTTGAGAGTCAGGTACTGCAAAAAGACCAAACGGATAGTTATCCCTTAAATCGTCTTTAGTTGTAAAGGGTAATTTAACTATATCTTCAATACTTTTAATATCCGCAGGAAGCAAGCCAATCTCCTGCATTTTCTTTCTGTAAAAAGGAACGTTATGATATACGTAATCAACAGTTTTTACAAGTCTTGCACTTTGAAGAGCACTCATCTCGTCACGAGACATACACTCCTTAGTCTGATTCCAAATCATAATTTATATCTCCTTATTAGTTATTATAGCCAGCCAAAAAAGCCTTTCTATTAAGTTCAATAGTCTTTTGTGGAACTGTGTTTTCTAACACTTGAAGCCAATCTTCAAGTTCAAATCCAATTTGCTTAGCAGAAAAACCTAAGACAACTGTATTTAGCACCTTTGCAAAACCAACTTCTTTTGCGATAGCAAGTCCATCTATAACTAATGTTTTATGTTCTTTTGATAGTTCTTCAATAATATTTTTAGGATATTCGCTAGCGCCAATAACGACGGTCATAGGATCTATTCTACAATCATTAACGATAATTAATCCGTCCTTTTTCAAGTAGTGTGAATATCTGTATGCTTCCAATCTTTCAAAAGAGATTAAAATATCAACTTCGCCGACTTCACACACGGGCTCGTATACCTTTTCAGCAAATCTAACGAAGGTAACAACGCTTCCACCACGTTGCGCCATACCGTGAACTTCACTCATCTTAACGTCTAAGCCGGCGTTTAATGCAGTTTTGCCAATAATTCTACTTGTGAGAAGAGTACCTTGTCCACCTACGCCAACAATCATAATGTTTAAACTTTTCATCTTATCTACCCACCTTTTCAATTGCTGAAAACTTACAATAGTTTAGGCAAAGGCCACAACCGTTACACATAGTATCATCAATCACGATAGTTCCATCGTCTTTTTTACTGATTGCGGGACAACCAATTGACAAACACATACCACATTTTTTACATTTTTCAGAGTTAATTTTACAATAATCGGTGAACTTTAAACCTTTAAGCAATGCGCACGGTGCTTTTGCTATTATTACAGTTAATTTATCACCACTAACACTTTCTTTAACTGTCTTTTCCATAAGAGCAACGTCAAACGAGTTGACTTCAACAACGTTAGGAACACCAATTGATTTGCAAAGTAGTGCTAAATCTATAGCGTAGGTATCTTCGCCTTTAAGTGTTTTACCCGTTGCAGCGTGTTCTTGGTGACCAGTCATACCCGTCGTACGGTTATCAAGAATAATTACGGTAGCAGTAGACTTGTTGTATACCATATTTATAAGCGAATTAACCCCTGTATGTAAGAAGGTAGAGTCACCAATTACGGCAACTTTATCTTTAATAAAATCTTTTCCGCAAGCCTTTTCCATACCGTGAAGCATTGAAATACTTGCACCCATACAAACGGTAGTATCTATTACGCCAAGAGGCGCAACTGCACCTAAGGTATAACAACCAATATCACCTGAAGCATGTATTTTAAGTTTCTTAAGAACCGAAAAAACACTTCTGTGCGGACAGCCAGGGCAAAGTATTGGAGGCCGTACCGGTGAAGATTTTGGTGTAAAGCCTTGATTCTCAACACCTAAAATGACCTTATTAACAAGGTTTGCACTATATTCGCCTTGTCTTGTAAAGGCTTCTTTGCCAATTACCTTTATACCCCAACTTTCAACTTGTTCTTGAATAACGGGTTCAAGTTCTTCAACAACGTAAAGAGTATCAACTTTAGAAGCAAAGTCTTTTATTAACTTTTCAGGCAAAGGATTTACCATGCCGAGTTTTAATACGCTTGCATTCGGACAAGCTTCTTTTACGTATTGATAAGGAATACCCGAAGTTATAACGCCGATTTTGGTGTCGTTCATTTCGACCTTATTAATACTAAATGACGAACAATCTTCTTTAAGCCTATTCTCTCTATCCTCAACAACTACGTGTCTACCGATTGCCGAAGCAGGCATCATAACGTATTTTTTAACGTTTCGCTCATAAGTTTTGGTTGGAACTTCCACCCTTTCGCCAAGTTCCACAATGCCTTGTGAGTGAGCAAGTTTAGTCGTCGTACGAAGAATAACGGGAGTATCGTATTTCTCGCTTATATCAAAAGCAATCTTAACAAACTCCTTTGCTTCCATACTATCAGCAGGTTCTAACACGGGAATATGTGCAGAACGTGCAATCATTCTAGTATCTTGTTCGTTTTGCGAACTAGCTAAACCGGGGTCGTCGGCAACGACTATAACGCTACCACCAGTTACACCCGTGTAAGCAAAAGTATAAAGTGGGTCGCTTGCCACGTTTAAACCTACGTGCTTCATACAAGCAAAACTTCTTACGCCCGCAATGGAAGCACCGATAGCGACTTCCAACGCAACCTTTTCGTTGGGTGCCCATTCGGTATATACTTCTGGGTATTTTGCTAATTTTTCACTAATTTCAGTGCTTGGCGTTCCGGGATATGCGCTTGAAACTTTCACACCCGCCTCATAAATCCCCCTTGCTATCGCCTCGTTACCAAGCATTATAATTTTTTCGTTCATTTATTTGCTCCTTAAGTCTTTTATCCTTTTTGCTTTTCCTTCAAATCTTTGCAAGGTGTTAGGCGATTCCAATTTAATCTTGGCATCAAGCCCTAAAATAACACGAAGTTTTGATTTAACGGCTTTAGAAAGTGCTTCAAGTTCTGCAAACGAATCGGTTGCATGCAATAGTTCAACACGAATCGTTAACGTATCTGAGTAGCCATCCTTTTCAACTATGATTTCATAATGTGGCCCAAGTTCATTGAAACTTAAAATAACTTCTTCAATTTGACCTGGGAAAACGTTTACGCCACGTATTTTAAGCATGTCATCACTTCTACCAGACAAGTTTTCCATACGACAGAAAGTTCTTCCACATTTGCACTTGTCGTAAAAAAGTCTGGTTATATCTTTGGTTCTATACCTAATTAAAGGTAACCCTTCCTTTTTAATACAAGTAATAACTAATTCACCCTTTTCGCCGTGCGGCAACACTTCACCGGTTACGGGGTCGATAATTTCAGGAATAAAATAGTCTTCGTTAATGTGCATACCACAAAGTTCCAAACACTCACCACTAACACCTGGGCCCATTAACTCACTCATGCCGTAGTTTGAAGTAACAAGTATATCTTTACCCCAATACTTGTGCATTTCTTCACGCATGGCGTCAGTCAAAAGTTCGCTTCCAACTAAACCAATTTTAACGTTTAAGTCGGTTTTTGGATTAACACCAATAGATTGAGCAACTTCAGCAAGTCTTAATGCATATGAAGGCGTCGCAACCAAAAGGGTCGTACCAAAATCCTTCATATACATTATTTGTCTTTCAGAATTACCAGTTGAAGACGGAACGATGGTTGCACCTATATTTTCCAATCCATAGTGAAGACCAAGCGCACCTGTAAACATACCGTAACCAAAACAAATTTGTGCCACGTCTTCTTTTGAAGCACCACCCATGCAAGCAATACGTGAAACACACTCAGTCCAAACGTCCAAATCAGCTTGCGTATAACCAACTACGGTTGGCTTTCCGGTAGTTCCGCTTGAGGCGTGAATTCTAACAAGCTCAGATTTTGGAACGGCAAAAAGACCAAAAGGATAGGTGTTGCGCATATCTTCTTTAGTAACGAAAGGCAATTTGCTTAAATCAGCAAGAGTATTAATATCACTTGGCTTAACTCCAACCGCATCCATTTTTGCTCTATAATAATCAACCTTATCGTAAACTCTCGCAACAGTTTCTTTTAGTCTTTCAAGTTGAATCTTTTCAATCTCACATCTCGGTAAAGTCTCTTCTTTTGACCAAATCATCGATATATCTCCAATAAATTATTGTATAAATTATTTTTTAACCAAACGCCTTGTCAATTATTTCATCGTTAGGTTTTTTAGTTAGTAAAGTAACGATTGTAGTAATAATAAGAGAAAATATCATACAAATTACCCCAATCATCGGCGAACAACCAACCCCTGTTTTTAATATTGAAGCAAAGGTATTTTGAACGCCTAAAACGTTATTCTTGCATATACCTAAAAGGAAAATTAAAACAAACGTCAATACAAGAGAACTAATGATAGAACTCCAAACGGCAGGTTTAGAAACACGCTTCCATAAAACACCTAGCACAAACGGGCCTATAAAGCAACCCGCTAAAGTACCCCAACTTATACCCATAAGATAGGCTATTGCCGTGATTTTAAATTTATCATTAAGAATAGCAATAACAACAGAAATCAAAATAAACACTAAACACAAAACACGCATTACGGTGTTTACTTTTTTGTCTTCGGCATCCACGTTAATTTTACCTTTATAAATATCAACGGCAATAACTGAAGCTGAAGCAAGCGAAACCGAAGATAAAGTTGACATGCTTGCCGATAAAACCAATACCGCAATTAAACCCATAAGACCGGTAGGAATAACTAATTTATACATTTCAGGAATAACGAAATCACCTGCAACGTTTGATACTTCTGGGAATAATTTTGAAAGCGAACCAATAAAGTAAGCAACAAAGCCAATAATTAATGCAAAAACCGTACTAATAATCGTGCCCTGCTTAATAGCCTTATCATCTCTTACCGCATAGTATTTGTGAACGGTTTGAGGAAGCGCCCAAACACCTAACGAAGTTAAAAAGATTAATGATAGTAGAGTCATTGTATTGCCAAAGAACCCTTTATTTGAACTTCCGAAAGTAAGCCAAGTAAGTTCGGGATTAGATGCAATTTCACTTAAATCCCAGCCGACGTTGGGGTGCTTCATAAAACAAATGAAGATTAGCACGACGCCTATAATCATTATAATTCCTTGAATAAAGTCTGACAATGCAGTAGCAAAATAACCGCCAAAAAACAAATATACAGCAGTTAAAATCGCCATAATCAACATTATAATCCAACCATCAATGCCAAAGACTATACCAAACAAACTACTAAGTCCGTTATAAACTGATGCTGAATAAGGAATAAGAAATAGGAAGATTATAACTGCGGAAACGATTTTAAGACTTTTAGAGCCGTATCTTTTTTCAAAAAAATCAGGCATGGTTTTCGCTTGAAGTCGTGTAGTCATATTTTTAGTTCTTTTAGCCAAAACAAGCCATGCAATTAGCGAGCCTAAAATGGCGTTACCTATACCAATCCAAACTGAAGACAAACCAAATTGTTTACCAAAGTTACCAGCATAACCAATAAAAATGACGGCAGAAAAATAAGTCGTACCATAAGCAAAGGCAGACATCCAACCGTTAACACCCTTTTTACCGGCGTGTAGGAAATCATCAACAGATTTAGAGCGGTTTTTGGTGTAGAACGCAATAGCAATCATACCAGCAGCATACAAGCCTAAAATCAAATAGTCCCAAAACATGTTGTCACCTGTAAAATCTATGTATTTTATATTTTGTTATTTAAAAATACTTTATAATTATACTCTTATAATTCATAATAGTCAAGAAAATAGATTTATTAATATAAGGAATTGTTAATTATATTCCTTTATCTTTGTTTAGACCTAACTAAATTCTTAATAAACCTTTATCTTTAATTTTTTACATATAACTAAAAAGAAAAAACATCACGTATAAAATTATTATGTCTGACATAATTAAGTGTAAAAACTAATGAATTTATCAATCATTTTGCTGTTTTTGTAATTTAAAATGTCGATTTACTAAATTCATATTGAATTATATTTCACGATAGAGAAAGTAAAATTTTTTTACAAATAATCCCCTTTTTTGCACATCTGGAACAAAAAAATAGCACGTAAAAGTTGACTTAAAAATTTTATTGATATATAATTAATTGTATATTTATAATATACAACCGATTTTTACGGAGGCAAAATTTTTATGGACATGAAA
Source organism: Christensenellaceae bacterium (assembly GCA_045542055.1). Lineage (GTDB taxonomy): Bacteria > Bacillota > Clostridia > Christensenellales > Borkfalkiaceae > UBA1259. Next base: position 20,155 of record JAZQKH010000015.1, read on the forward strand.
AAGATTGAAAAGAAATGGCAATCTATTTGGGAAAAAAATAAGATTGCAAATTTTAATGCAAAAAATACTGATAAAAAGTATTATTGCTTAGAAATGTTCTCTTACCCGTCCGGCTCTAAACTTCACTTAGGTCACTGGTATAACTATGGACCTACCGATAGTTTCGTAAGATTTAAGAAGATGAAAGGCTACGAAGTTTTTCAACCAATGGGTTTTGACGCTTTTGGCCTACCTGCAGAAAACTACGCTATAAAAACAGGCATTCATCCAAAGGATTCAACCTTAAAAAATATTGAAAATATGGAACAAACCTTGCGTGAAATGGGCGCAATGTTTGATTGGAATTCAGAAATCATCACTTGCAACGAAGATTACTATAAGTGGACACAGTGGTTATTTTTGAAGTTGTACGAAAAAGGTTTAGCATATAGAAAAGAAGCACCCGTAAACTGGTGCCCTGAATGTAAAACCGTTTTAGCAAACGAACAAGTTGTTAACGGCGAATGTGAACGTTGTGGCGCTACCGTAATTAAGAAAGACCTAACACAATGGTTTTTTAAGATTACTGAATACGCCGAAGAACTGTTGCAAGGTTTAGAGGGTTTAGATTGGCCGGAAAAAACTAAGCTAATGCAAAAAAACTGGATTGGCAAATCTACTGGTGGCGAAGTAATCTTTACAGCTGAAAGTGGTGATAAATTTAAGGTTTTTACCACTAGAGCAGATACCTTATTCGGCGTAAGTTACGTGGTTCTTGCCCCAGAACATCCTTTAGTTAAAAAATTGACCTCCGACGCACAAAAGGATGCTGTTGAAGCATACGTTTTTGAAACTTCTAAAACTAAAGAAATCGATAGACTTTCAACTGCGAAAGAAAAAACCGGTGTCTATATCGGTCACGACGCTATAAACCCAATCAACGGCAAAAAAGTACCTATTTACGTAGCCGACTACGTTCTTTATTCTTATGGTACGGGCGCTGTTATGGGTGTTCCTTCGCACGATGAAAGAGACTTTGCTTTCGCAACAAAATATAACTTACCTATTCAAAGGGTAATTAAGGGTTCTTCCGCAAAAATTGACGACACGCTCCCCTTTGTTTCGGACGGTATTTTAGTCAACAGTCCCGGTTTTGACGGTTTAACTAGTGAAGAAGCCAGAAAGGCTATTATAAATAAACTCGTTTCATTAGAAAAGGGCGAACATAAAACCAACTATCGTTTAAGAGATTGGCTTGTGTCACGTCAACGTTATTGGGGTGCACCTATCCCTATGATTCATTGCGATAAATGTGGCACTGTTCCCGTTCCTTATTCAGATTTACCTGTTAAACTACCCTATGACGTAGAATTTAAACC
>JAZQKH010000016.1:0-25650 GCA_045542055.1 Christensenellaceae bacterium
AAAATAAATAAACCCATCACTATTAAATAATGCACAAAATCAACCCGCTTGAAAATTCAAGCGGGTTTTTTATAAAAGCATAAAAAATACTTGCAAGGCATTATTTATTTTGCTATAATAAATTAAGAATTTAGGGGTATCGCCAAGCGGTAAGGCTCCGGACTCTGACTCCGTCATCGTTGGTTCGAATCCAGCTACCCCTGCCACTAAAAAACCAACACAGACCTTTTTGGGTTTGAGTTGGTTTTTTTACTTTATGCAAATACTGGATTCGAATTAGGAGCTAGCAACGTTAGTTGCGTATTGCCGTTAGGCAAAAAACAGTGGTCACCCACTGTTTTGCGGGAAGCTCGAGAGAAGCGAATCCAGCTACCCCTGCCAAAAATCGACAAGGTCCAATAGAAGCTTGTCGATTTTTACTTCTTCACTCTTCACTTTTCACTAAAACCTCCTTGTCGATTTTTGCCAAGTAATAAGTAATAGTGAATAGTGAAAAGATATTTCGGTAGAGTTTCGCGGTGCGAAACTCATTTATTATTTTAAGGTTGACGAGCAGTAATTTATATGGTATACTACTTTTAAAAACAAACCAATTAGGAGCAAAAATTATGGAGCAATTGATCATGCGTTGGGCAAATGACGGAGAGAAAATCCCTTCCCTTCAATTGCCCCAAAACTGTCAAGTAAAAAATTTTTCAGAGCTTGAAAATGCTATGGATGCTTGGTTGGAGATTGTTCAATATGGATTAACAAACGGAAAAAAGGATGAGAAGTTTTATCACGCCACTATGACAATTCATTCTGCATACCAAGAGGATAAGTGCTTTTTTGTGCTTGAAAACGGGATTCCTGTGGCAACTCTCACCGTGATTTGCGATTATGCCAAAAGTGAAGGCTAGATTCACATGGTGGCGTGTCACGAGGCGGCAAGAGGAAAAGGATATGGGACGTTACTGAACCAAATTGCAGTAGCCGTTTTGAAAAAAGAAGGTATGTCCACTGCGTATTTAACAACAGACGATTGGCGTATACCGGCTATCAAGAGCTACTTGCGAGCAGGCTTTATCCCGGATTTATCTACAGATGATTTTCAAAATCGTTGGGCAAGCATATTGGCGCAGATTGGCGTGTAAGGAGTGCTTTGGGGATTTGAAACCGAACCTGTACGCACGAAGTACGACATCTATTTTGGCTGTACAACAAAAAAATTCCTCGGACTTGTTCCGAGGAATTTTTTTACCTCTTAACTGTTCACTCTTCACTTTTCACTAAAACCTCTTGTCGTTTTTTGGCAAGTAATAAGTAATAGTGAATAGTGAAGAAGTGCTAATGTAGCTTTTCTCCCGATGGTCGAAAAGCATTATATTTTACTGGGGTTCGAAACCTTATTACAAACCGCAAAAAATATCTTTTTCGTAGCCTTTGTACACTAAAAAACCAACACAGACCTTTTTGGGTTTGAGTTGGTTTTTTTACTTTATGCAAATACTGGATTCGAATTAGGAGCTAGCAACGTTAGTTGCGTATTGCCGTTAGGCTAAAAAATGTTTGAAATATCGGTTGAAAAGTAAAAGGCTTTATTGTATAATTATTACCATAAAGGTCTGAAAAGGAACTGTTCTTATGAAAACTAAATTCAATCTTTTTGCATCAATTTTTCAATTAATTGTAGGGCTTCTTGCAATAGCATCTTTTATTATTTTATGGGCAAATGGCGAAGTAGTAACAAAGTGGATAATAACCCTTGTATTAGCCGTTGTCTTTGTGATTTTAGGCGTCGTGGGGGTTATAGATTATATTTCTGCACGCAAAAATAAAAACGACTAACTACAAACCTAAACAAAAGTTAAAGCACTACCCGTTTGAAATGCACCCCAAAAGTTAGACACTTTAAGGAGGTGTATTTCATTGGATAGTGCTTTTTAATTTACTTTTATTTATATTTATCTATATGTGGTTTATATACGCCCCAACCCCAGCCGACGGCTTCGCCACGCATTAAAAGGTCCTTTACCCCACGTTGCAACGAAGTATTTTCTGGAAGCATAGCGTAATCAACGCCGGCAAATTCCCCGCCGAAAATACGCTCTATCGTATCAGCGTCTTTATCGGAATATTCGCCGTATTTAAATATATCGTAGTCGTTTGCCATAATTAGCATATTAGACGTGGGTTTTAATATGCCTGCCAACTTTTCACTCATTACCCAAGAGCGCAAGGTAAATATAACCTTTCCACCAAGCGTTTGTAAAAAATTATTTGTAAAAAACTCTTCGGCTTTGCGGTATGCTTGGCAAACCAATTTGTAATCTAAGGGTCCACCCGTTTGCGGAACGTGTACGAACAATACTGGGGTATCTTCATCGATAACGAGATTACCGTTTTTGTAATAACCGCCAAATTTGCGGATTTCAAACTGTAAAATTCCAAAGCCGAAAATGGTATCGTTAAAAAATCTACTTTGCCAAAGCGGGCCTTGCATACCACAAATTCCACATTTATTTTTAAAGAGTGACGCTTGATAGTTTAAGTCGTTAATAAACTCTTGCCACATATCAAGGCTATATCCCTTTTTTATATACTGCTTACGTAAAACTTCAGCCATAAAGATAAAAAACACGGTATATGCGTAATGGACGCACACGCCCACCTTTTCGGCAATGGCTTTAACTTTATCGCAAGACTCAAAAAAATCTAAGCCGTTTTCGTATTCACTTACTACGCTAAGCAATTCTTTCAAGGCGTTCTTGTTTTGCAAGTCTTCAAATGCTTGCAAAGTAACTTTATAAAACTCCTCGCTAAAGTTTGCCTTTTCCATTATAGAAATAAGATATTCTCTATTCATAATCCACCAATTAGCCAACTACAGCCTTAAAGAGTAAAAACATAACCGATACGGTTAAAATTGACAACACGGTGTTGAGCAATAGGTAAACGGAAGCACTTTTGCTGTCCTTATTAAACTTAACGGCAAACAAGGTTGCACTTGCCGCACTCGGCATACTCATAAGGAAGAACATTACGTATTTAACGGGTTCAGCAACGGGCAACCAAGCAACGATTAAAATAGTTAAAAGCGACATTGCAATAAGCTTAAAAAACGCCGTAACGTAAGCCCACTTATCTAAGAAAAGTTCTTTTAGGTTAACGCTTGCAAGCTTCATACCGATAACTGCCATAGAAAGTGGCGTAACTGTTTGACCGATAGCGTTAAGTGAATCCAATAATTTAGTTACGACAGAGTCTACCGTACTGCCTGCAGGCGCTACGTCGTATAATGGCTTTTGGATTGTAACCAATAAAACAAAACCGATAACTACTGCGATAATAACCGGATTTAAGAAAATTTTCTTTAATGAAATTTCCTTTCTATCACCCGTCATCATAAACACGCCAAGCGTCCAGTTAAGCACGTTAAACATAGCAACTACTGCGGCAGCGTATAACATTACTTCAGCACGTAGAATTTTATCACCCGCATATAACGCATCCAAAAGCGGAAAGCCCATAAAACCTGCGTTACTAAACACACTTGCGTATCTAACGCAGTCAAGACGGGCTTCTTTATTTTTGTTTCGCACGCAAAGGTACATAATGCACGCCATAGCGATATACACGACGGCAGTAAGCAATAAACACCAAAGCATATTCACGCCTATTTGGGGTGTGTAGCCACCTTTTTGGAAACTCATAAACACAAGCAAGGTTTGGCTGGCGTACAGCACGAAAGTGGATAACGGACCGCTACCGCTTTCAGGTAATAATTTGGTCTTAACCAAAATATACCCCGGCACTGCCATAATTACCAAAGAGAACACTGTAATAAACACGTCCAAAAAACCAATCTGCATAATTTCACCTATAAGTTTAACGTATATATTGTTTTAAGTTTTTAAATTTTTCTTGCACTGCGATAGCGCTATTTACTGCTAAATATACCGCCGTGGTATCAAAACGTGCATCGTGAAAACCAACCGTGCTATCGAACAGTTTTTTACACTGCATGGCAATTTCAAAATCACTAACACCTAAAAAAGCACAAAGTTCGTTAAGTTTTGGGTATTTATATCCACCACTTTTACGTTTAATTTTACAAACGTCCACACTGTTCTTCATTGAACAAAAAACGTTGTAATCGGATAATATTTGACCCAAACGTTCAAACTCTGCACGAAGAAAGCCTAAGTCAAACGCCGTGTTATGACTGACCAAAAGTTCGGCACTCGCAAAATCGTTAGCAATCTCAAAAAAACTATCGGCAAAGGTTTTACCACCCGAAAGGGTTTTTAGTTTTTGCACGCTAAATCCGTGCACCGCTTGTGCACCCGCCTCTATTGAGTCAACCATAAAGAAAAAGTTTTTCGCCACGGTCTTACAATCGGTTTGCATAACGTACGACAGTTGACATATTTGACCGGGATTAAGCCCGGTGGTTTCAGTATCAAAATACAAAATCATTTTTTGATAGCCATTATAAAAAAGGGCGAAAGCGTTTTTGCTTTGCCCTTTACTTTTTAATTATTTACCAAGCAAATCTTCGTAAGCTTTTTCATACTTAACGACGCAACCGTCTTTCTCGTACATGTAGGTGTTTGAAACGTTCTTTTCGTACACGTTAATTTCGTTGGTAATCTTAGCCGAGGTCAAGCCGTCTTGAAGAACGTATAAGAAATTATCGGTTTCTTCCCACTCGTCCCAATCAGCCATCATAGCGTCGTAGTATTCTTGCCAAGTCGTATAATTGCTATCAAGAACGTATCTGTCGTTTAAGTATTCAGTTAAGTTGTTAGCAACTGCCGTACCAACGCTGTAAACTTCAGAGAAAAACATTACGTGATAGCCGTAGTCAGAAGCAACTATAATATAACTGTTGCCACCCATTGCTAAAAGTTTTCTACCCGCTTCAGCAAAGGTTAAAACGTATTCTTCGTTATCCGCACCGTCAACTGGCGGTTTAATTAAATAACCGTTTTCGTTGTTGAGTGAACCACTGTCGGTAGAGAACGCAAACAACAATTCTTGCATCTTTGCCTTGTATTCAACAACTTCGCCGTCGAACTTAGCGCCCTTGTAGTAAGAACCTGCAGACGCAACTTGGCTATAATCTAACGTAGCGTTGCCGTAAACGTATTCCTCCATCATATCAACGAACTCTGCTAAACTCATAGTTTTAGCGGTAGCACTGTACGCCTTATTATCGTCGTAACTGCCGTCGGCAAGTCTAACCGCACCTTGGAAAGCAAGGCTATTAGCAGCGTCTTTAGCGAAGGTGTAGTCACCTGTAAACTTGTTAGACGCTTGGTCGTAATCATAGCCGGCGGTTATCCAGCTATCACGAAGGTCAACTACGGTAGTGCCTTCCAAAATTTGACGTCTTGCGTCTTCTTTTTCTGCAATAGAAAGGTCTTTATCAATTGCCTTAATCTTGGTGGTTTGCAATTCGCTAGCGCCAAGTAAAATGTTATAAACGTAACCGTAAGTGCCGTTAACACCGAAAAGCACTGGCTTGTTAATGCTTGAAGATGAAAGTGCTTCAACGAAATCTGCGTTGTTCCAAGAAGATTGTTCGTCAACCATTTTCAAATATTCTTGTTCTAAATCAGCAAAGTCAACCTTTTCCCTAATAGCGCTTTGCTTGGTTGAGCGGAACTTGTTAATTAAAACGCTTTCGTATTGTTGATTAAGAATAGTTTTGAAATATTCGGTAGTAGCAAGGTCCTTGCCGTCGTAGTTGCCTAAAAGGTTGTTGATTTTAAGCATATTAACAGCTTTGTTAAAAGCTTCTCTATTGGCAACTATTTCGTCAACGTCAGTAGAGTCGATTGCAGAAGTAATACCCTGTTTTTCATATTTTTCAACGTATTCTTTCTTGTCAGCGTCGGTAACTTCTTCTTCAGAAACGGTTGCACCCGTGGGCGTAACTCTAACAGTACCGGGAACGGTGTCTTTGTTAGAAGTTGCGTGTGAGTGACCGGCGTGTGCGTCTTCACCAAACTGTTCGATTAATTGGTTAACTGAATAAATTGCACCGTATTTAGCTTCAATAACTTCGTCTTCAGTAAGATACTTTTCAACCTTATAAACGTCGCTACCCGTGGTGTTGTATTCAGCTGACATTTCCTTCATGGCGTTTTGAATAAGTATACGGTTGTTAATTAAACCGTCGATTAACAAATTGAAGGTTTGTTCTTGAGTATAGCCGTAACTTTCAACGTAAACATAGCCGTAGTTAAGGTATGCGATAATTAAATCCTGCTTATAAATTTTGTCTTTAACGCCGTTCTCAATACTTACTTCGGCAACGACTTGTTGCATATCCTTATCGCCGTCAGTAGTAACAAGCCTACAACCAGACACGCAAGCAAGCCCCATAATTAAAGTCATTATTAAGCAAACTATCGCTAGTAATCTTTTCTTCATATATATTCTCCCAAGATAATAGTTAAACTTCTATTCCGATTAAGTATATACTATATTTTAAAAAAATGCAATCTTTTTTCTAATATTTTTGTCCTTTTAGTTTAAAAAACTAATTGACGGCTAAAACTAAAAATTCTTTAATAACTTTAAGCATATCGGCATTGTCGGTAAACTTTTCAGTAAATTCTAATTTAGGCACGCCACTCATATTGATTTTAACTCTACTGCCAAAACAGTCTATCGCCGTTAAAAGCTTGCCGTCGGAAAAGGCGTTGTAGTCGTTAAATTCTAACGAATTTTCACTGCTCATAACGTTGATTTGTTTAACCTTTTTATACGATGCCAAAAGTTTTACCATAGCAATGTCTATTAGGTTAAGCGTTTCAGTTGGAATAGCCCCGTAAACGTCTATAAGCGAAGCCTTTAATTCTTCTTCGGCAATTTGGCTATCAAGTTCGGCAATCTGCTTGTAAACGTCCATTCTGGTTACCGATGATTCCACGTAATCGTCGGGTATATAAGCCGTTACCCTAACGTCTAAATCGGGCATAACTTCTTCCGTCCCCGAAAGTTCTTCACGAAGCAGTTTAGAATACAACTCGTAACCAATCTTTTCCATATGTCCGTGCTGTTCAGCACCTAAAATATTGCCCGCACCCCTAATCTCTAAGTCACGCATGGCAATCTTTATACCACTGCCCATCTCGGCAAACTCTACTATGGCGGTAAGTCGTTCTTGTGCATTGGCAGTTAAAACTTTATCACGCTTATACGTAAAATAAGCGTACGCCAGCCTATCGCTTCTACCTACCCTGCCCTTTAATTGATACAGGGAAGATAGTCCTAATCTATCGGCGTCAATTACTATCAACGTGTTTGCCTTTGGCAAGTCAATGCCGTTTTCTATAATGGTGGTAGAAAGCAACACGTCGCTTTTGCCCGCATAGAAGTGCATAATGTTATTTTCAAGGGTACGCTCGTCCATCTGCCCGTGCGCAACGGTAATTTTAAGGTTTGGCATAAGTGCCGATAGCCTTTCAGCATACTTAAATATACTTTCCACACGATTGTAAAGTATAAAAACCTGCCCGCCCCTATTAACTTCACGGGTTACAGCATCCTTAATTAAAGCGTCCGTTTCTTCGGTAACGTACGTTTGAACGGGTAAACGCTTTTTGGGTGGCGTGTTTATAGTGCTTATTTCTCTTATGCCTGAAAGGGACATATGCAAAGTTCTTGGAATAGGCGTTGCAGTTAGCGTCAAAGCGTCAACGTTGTTTTTAAGAAGTTTGATTTTTTCTTTATGTTCAACGCCAAAACGCTGTTCTTCATCTAAAATGAGTAAGCCTAAATCCTTAAAAGCCACGTCTTTGCCAAGTAAACGGTGTGTGCCGATAACCATATCGATACCGCCGTCTTTTAGCATTTGAATAATCTGTGATTGTTGTTTGGGCGTTCTAAAACGGTTAAGGCAAGCAATTTTTACGCCAAAGTCCTTAAAACGCTCTACTGCGGTGTTAAAATGCTGTTCGGTAAGTATGGTAGTAGGTGCAAGCATAACCACCTGCTTGCCGTTTGCAATTGCACGGAAGGCGGCACGTAGTGCTACTTCAGTTTTGCCAAAACCCACGTCACCACAAACCAATCTATCCATAACCTTGCTACCCGTCATATCGGCTTTGATATCCTTGATAGCGGTAAGTTGGTCGGCAGTTTCTTCAAACGGAAAAGCCGAATCAAAAGCGTTTTGAAGTTCGGGGTCGTCTGTAAACGCAAACCCCTTTTGCTCTTGACGTTCAGAGTAGAGTTTTTTAAGGTCAAAAGACATTTTTTTAATGCTTTCCCTAACGCTTTTTTTAATACGTTCAAAGTCTTTACCGCCTATTTTAGAAAGCCTTGGCTTTTTCTCGCTACCCAAATAGCGTGTCAAAATATCCATCTGCTCGACGGGAATATATAAAACGTCCCCGCCCGAGTATTCAACCGAAACGTAATCTTTAGTACCTTCGGTGGAAGAAATTTTTTTATTGCCAAGCACCCTGCCAATACCGTGAACTTCGTGCACACAGTAATCGCCCACTTCGGGGGCGGTAAAAAAGGCTTGTTTTTTGCTTTTAATACGCTTTTGCGAATACGGTTTTACGTATAGATTACCACTGCCCACTAACGCAACCTTTTGTTCGTGGAAAACGAAACCACTGCGTAAATGCCCGTCGCAAATATTTGCCACGTTGCTATTAAGCGACGACGGATTTATAAGTGAAGCAATACCTTGCACGCCTAAATCGTCGCTTAAAATTTCCGCACGCTTAGAACTGTCCGTACAAATAAGAACTTTATAACCACCGTGCAACCAGTTTTTTACGTCGTTAAAAATCTCCGTATACGCTTGATGATAGTTTGAAACACCACTTACGGTGGGATTAATTATTTTAAGCGGATTGAAAAACGGATTTGACGAAGACAGCGTTTGCACCGCCACGTTCATATATCGATTAAGTACACTTTTAACGTCTTGCACCGTATAAATATAGTTTTCCATAAACGGAAAAACTTCGCCGTCTTGACGCAGGGATTTAAACCTTTCAGCCGTCTCCCTTTCAGATAAAATCGCAACGTCGTAAGCCTGTCTACCGTCGCTATATACTACCACGGTGTTTTGTGCAAGGACGTCTATAATTCTGCCCGAATTTTTGTTTAAGGGCGCTAAAACCGACAGTGCGTCGTAGTCGCCCGTTTCAAAAGCAAACGCAAACTCCTCGTAAAGTTCTTTTAAACGCCCCTTAGCCCTTTTGTCTGCACTTTTTATGCAGTCTTGCATAAGTTTTAAGGCAATATCGGTATCTTGCTTATCAAATATAAACTCGCTCGCTTGCAAAATCTCCAATTGACTGTGGTACTGCACGGTCTTACGAGTTTGAAAATCAAAACTTTTAACGCTTTCAACCGTATCGCCGAAAAAGTCTACTCTATACGGATTATCAGCGTTTACGGGGTACACGTCTAAAATATCGCCACGCACGCAAAATTGCCCCTTACCCGCTATGCCGTCGGTACGCTCGTAACCTATGGAAATAAGTTTTTTAATAGCGTTTTGCAAAGGCAACTCTACGTCCTTTTCTATTTTTAGCGTTTGAACGTTAACGCAAAGCGTTTGCATAAGCGTTTGCAGGGTAACCACCACAACGGAAGCGTCTTTCATTTTATTTACGGCACTAAGCCTATCGAACACCCCGTCTTTAGAAAACGCCTTAGCAAACGTAAGCGTTTCTTCACGTGGGGGAATATACACTGCCTTCTTGCCGGAAAAGTCTTCAATGTCTTTTACCGCCCCCATTGCAGTCAAAGGGTCTTTTACGACGTATAGCACGGGGGATTCAATGGTACAAACAAGGTAATTTTTAAAGCTTTCAGGCACGCCAAAAACCGCCGAAGGTATGCCTTGGCGGATGCTTTGGGTAAGTTCAAAAACTGAGTTCTGCCCCATATTAAATTGTAAAAAATTATCCAGCATATATATCGATAACGGCTATTTTTTAGTTTACGTTGCCGTTATATTTCTGCATTATTTTTTGGAAGGAATCGCCCTTAGCAAAGTCAACGATGGCAAGTGAAGCCTGTTCAATCGCCTTATCAAAAACGGGCTTATCTTCAGCCTTAATACCGCTTAAAACAAGGTTCAATAGGGGTATTTTGCAATCGGCGTTAGGCTTAAAGCCAATGCGAATTCTTGCAAAACTTTCACTGCCAAGTTCTTTGACGATATTCTTCATACCGTTGTGAGTGCCCGCAGAACCGTTTTCCCTTAAACGAAGCACCCCCTTAGGCATGTCGTAATCATCGTATATAACCAAAAGGTCGGAAGGTGGAATCTTGTAAAACGCCGTGAGTTCCCTTACGCTTTCCCCACTCAAATTCATATAGGTTTGTGGCTTTGCAAATATAACCTTTTCTTTACCTATTTTAGTTTCGGCAACAACCGCCTTGCACTTAGTTTTATTAAACGCAAGGTCAAGTTTTTCACACGCTTTATCAACCGCCATAAAACCAAGGTTATGGAAGGTGTTTAGATATTCTTTATCGGGATTGCCAAGACCGACTATAAGTTTCATCTTAATCTCCGTATAAAAAGCCGTTTTTTAATAAAAACGGCTTTGGTGTAAACTATAATTAAATTAGTCTTCGTAAATAGCTGAAAGCGAAGAGTCAGAGTAAACTGCCGTAATCGCCTTAGCCAACGCTTTTGCCGAAGATAAAATCTTAATCTTAGGATTGTTTCTTACGCTGTCGGGCATATTTATCGTGTCAAGAACGGCTAATTCCTTAATGGGTGACTTAGTAATTCTTTCCATTGCAGGGCCACTAAACACACCGTGTGTACAGCAAGCGTAAACTTCTTTAGCGCCGTTTTTGATAAGTGCCTCAGCACCTTGACAAATAGTACCTGCAGTGTCTATCATATCGTCAACCATAAGGCAAGTTTTACCTTCAACGTCGCCGATAACGTTCATAACTTCAATAGCGTTTGCTTTGGGACGACGCTTGTCTACGATAGCAAGTGAAGCGTCTACTCTTGAAGCAAAGTTTCTTGCTCTGCCAACGCTACCAACGTCTGGGGATACGACAACCCAATCTTCGTTCATCTTCTTCTTGTAATATTTTGCAAGTAAGGGTGCACCGTAAAGGTGGTCAACGGGGATATCAAAGAAGCCTTGAATTTGCGCAGCGTGTAAGTCCATAGTCATAACTCTATCAGCGCCCGCAGCCGTTAAGATATCAGCGCAAAGTTTAGCAGTAATCGGGTCTCTAGGACGAGCCTTTCTATCTTGACGAGCATAGCCGAAGTAAGGCATAACTGCAGTAATTCTACCAGCGGACGCCCTTTTACATGCGTCAATCATAATAAGAAGTTCCATAAAATTGTCGTTTACAGGGTAAGACGTAGGTTGAATAATAAAAATGTCTTTACCCCTAACGGTTTCAGGAAGCGTAATGCAAATTTCGCCGTCAGAGAACTTGCCAACTTCTGCAGTAGAAACGGGGATTTTAAGCACGCTTGCAACTGCTTCAGCCAAAGGTCTGTTAGCGTTACCTGCAAGTATTTCAATAGTGTTGCCGTGTGTAATCATATTAAATTTCTCCTAATGTAACTTTACGTACATATAGTACGCATATATATTACAACTATTTTAAAGATTAGTCAAGGGTTTTTCTTTTTCTCTTTGCTTTAAAATAGTTTTTAATTAGATTTGAACACGTTTCTTGCTCAACCCCACCCACGAATTTAGCGTTGTGGTTAAGTCCGCTGTCAGACAAAACGGGGTACTTGCTAACCGCACAACCGCTTTTATGCTCGTAAGCGCCAAAATAAACAAACGGGATTCTGGCATTACAAATTGCGCCCGCACACATAGGGCAAGGCTCTACCGTAACGTAAAGCGTGCAGTCGTCCAAACGCCAACTTTTAAGTTTTTTGCAAGCACGTTCTATGGCAATAATTTCAGCGTGGCGAGTGGCGTCTTGGTCTGTTTCCGTCCTGTTGTAGCCACGTGACAATACAACGCCGTCTTTAACAATCACCGCACCTATCGGCACTTCGTCTTTTTTAAGCGCCTTTTTGGCTTGAATAATTGCTTGCTTCATAAATAGGTGTTCCATAAACAACTCTCCGTAAGCGCCCTAACGACGCCCTTGTTCTTTTGGTAAATATTCGGCAAATATTCTTCAGTAATCGGGTGCGATAATTGGTCGCTTCCCACTTCAATCGTAAGCGACGGAATAGAAAGGTTTTGAACACACCAGTCCTTATACCCACCCGCAGAGCCCACGGGCGTTTTAATAGCGTAGCCCGTAACGAAAGAAACCGTCTTAGCAAACTTAAAGTCCCTTTCTAATCGACTGCCCGTTTGAAAAAACTCGTAATAAATTTCTTCGCCCTTGCAGTGATAACTGACCGTCATATCAGGCTTAATAGATAACGTAAAATCCCTTAATGCAATCGTTTCCGGTTCAGAAAAAGGGTGCGTTCCTACGTAATTTGCACTCCCCTTTACTTGCACGTTCGACTTGCCACTACCCCATTTAGCATCAAAGTTTACATTTAAATCCACACCACGTGCGTTTGCCTTGTATAACGGGTCACGTGTTAGTGCAATCTGAACGCCGTCAGGGTTTAGCACGGGCAAAAAATACACCGTGCCCCGCTTGCCGAAAGCGTTAAAATATCGTATATGTTTTAACGCAAGGTGGCTGGTAATATGCTCCCTTGCGTGTATTGCGTAACCAAAAATTATTCTTGGCCGAGAAGATTTGGCAACGCAAAAGCAATATATCGGCTGACCGTTTAGCGACTTACCGATAGTGAACTTTTGCCCTTTGAATTTTTCAAAACTATACTCTACTTTTTGCAAAACGTCCATACTTAAAAGTATGCGTTATTTGTGATATAGGCTACCTTCAAGTATAGAAAACGCCCTGTAAACTTGCTCGGTAAGCATAAGCCTAAAAAAAGTGTGCGGAAAGGTCATATCCGAAAAAGAAATTAGCATATCTGCTTTGTTTTTAACTTGCTCGTCTAACCCGTAAGACCCGCCGATAACGAAGGTCATTACCCCGCCACCCAAATCGGCGTTGGTTTTTATAAGTTGAGCAAACTTCTCGCTCGAAAGTTTTTTGCCCTCTATCGCCATTGCAAACACCTTGCCGTTTAGGTGCTTTAATATAGACTGCGCTTCCTTTTGTTTGATTTTTTCAATTAGTTTATCGTCTACCTTGGCATAGTTTTCTTCGGCTACTTCAATTATATTAAAATCACAAAATCTTTTTAGTCGCTTAGCGTATTCGTTTATGCCGTCTAAAAAATATTTTTCTTTAACCTTACCAACTGCAACCACGTTGATTTTTATCATACGAATAAGCCCCCTATAATTAACGCCAAGCAAATTGTAAACCCTAAAATTCCGTACGGCAAAAACAAGCCCAAAAGGTTACCATTGCTCTCCGTTCGTTTTGCAAAAAATTTGCCCTTATAAAACAATATAGCAAGCACGCCGAGTGCAAGTGCAATAAGTCCACCACATATAACTAAACCATTATAAAGATTTATATCAACCCCCAAATATAAAAATAGCAATACGGCAAAGTTGTTTAAAAAGTGCGCCAGCATGGTTGGCAAACTACTATTTGCCTTTAGGGCAAGCGCCGTTAAAATTGCACCGTATATAAATTGATATACAAGTTGAACGGCACTGCAATGGTAAAGTGCAAAAAGCAAACCGCCCGCAAGTATAATTGCAACCTTTTTGCAACCGTCAAGCGAATTTAGTATTAAGCCACGGAAAAACGCTTCTTCACACACTGCAGGAAGCACGGCAATTACCACTACGTAGGCAATATATTCGCTTAGGTTTGTTATTGATATAGAAGCCCCTTCAGCGTTAAGCCCCAAACTTTCAAACAGGTTAGCGACTACGCCGTTAAGCCAGCCTAAGCCAAAAAACATACCTATCGCCAACAGCAGTGCAACTACGTACCAAATAGCGTCGCACCCCTTAGCGTTTATAAGTTGAACAAACGGCACTTTACGTTTAGTTTTAAACGCAAAAATAACCGTAATCATAGCCACGGTAGAAAAGGTTAAACAAACCATATTAAAAGCGTTTGATTGCACGCTTAAAAAGATTTGCAATATTAACGGAACGAATAGCGATAATATAACGTATACGCCAACCATTGCGGAAAACGCCACGCCACCGTGTTCAGAATTTAGGTTGTTTTTACAAGTATATTCCATAACTATATTTTACAATAATTAACCGCTTATGTAAAGTGGTTAAAAAATAAAAATCCCCTTAAAACACAAAAACAAAAACCTACCGCACGGTAGGTTTTAATTTAATTGCCAAGCATTGCGTTGATTGCGTCGATATCGGCTTGCGCTATGGTTTTTTGCGCACTCGGAAGCGAGGCCTTAGCGCTATTTATCCCCTTTATAATTTCGTTTAACTGAGTTGCCGTAAGATTTAATTCGCTATCAGTATAAAGCATATAAAAGGGATTGTACTCGCTATACTTATTCTTAACGAAACTTTTCGCCCTTTCAACCGTGGTGTAAATATCCTTGGTTTCTAAGTAATATGCGCAAACGAATTTGCCTTCGATAATATCTTCAGAAGACACACCGCCTTCTATATCCTTACCTTCACAGGTGGTAGAAAACTTTTCGTGCCCAACGAACTTGCTTGCATATTCAACTACCCTTTCAGAGTCCTTATGAGCGTCAAGTTTAACGCATAAAGTATGCAAATCGTCTAAACTTTGTGTTTTATTATATTGCTTTTCATAGAACACAACGGCAGAGTGATAAGAGCCCATATCCCAAAAGGCGTTAGCCAATGGTTTTGGAAAGAATATTGCAAAAACGCCGTATAGTAGGCTTAAAAGCAACAAAATTGAACACAGCGTAACAAGTGCCGTTTTGGTAATTAGTTTCTTCATAACGTCTCCAAAAATATAACTGAATACATTTTAGCAAATTTTAATACTAAAATCAACCTTTTTTAACTTTTTATTTTTCGTAATCAAAACAAGGCGTAGCGCATAAAATCTTTTAGGTGATATTTATGTTAAAAATTAAAAAAAGAATTATCGTTTGTTTAACCCTACTTGCAGTATGCCTTTTAATAGTCCCCGTTAGTGCTTGTAAAAAGACACAAGATTTAAGTGCGTATCTAAGCCAACTGCAATGCGACCTGTATTTAGCAGATAGTGAAGAATATAAGTTAAAAGCCTTTTACGGTTTTAACGAAACCCCCGTTAAAAACGACGGTGTTATAGGCAAAACCACCTATAAGCTTACCTTTATTTTATACGCCGACTTAACCCAGCAAGCCGAATATACCCTTTCTTTAAGTATTGGCGAAAACACCCACGAACTAACCTTTAAGCCCGATGGCGTTAAAGGGGCTTTCACCACGACGTTGGAAGTTGAGAACTTTACCCTTAAAGAATTTAACGTAAAGTTATTATGTGCAGATAAAACCACCGATATAGTTATGCGCTCAGCCCTGCCACAAAACGCTATAAGTTATAAAACCGCTCTTGACTGCGTGCTATCTCACCAAGAAGCCTTGGTTAAAAGTTACTTTGACCAGTCGGGCACGTTTAACGGCGAAATCCGTCAGCGTATAATAGTTCGTGACGGCAAGCCGTATTGGTACGTTGGTTTAGTCGACAAAACGGGTGGCGTAAAAGCCCTATTGGTAGACGGCATATCTGGCGAAATTCTTGCCGTGCGTGAAGTAGTATAACCCAAGCATTATAATATAAAACCTATTTTAACCAACAAAAAACCACCTTAGTAGGTGGTTTTTATTTGCATTTTATTCTTCTATTACCGTTGCCTTTTCAATAACCACGGGATTAACGGGTATATCGTCGTAATAACCCCAGCTTGCAGTTGCCACGGTAGAAATTTCCACGGCGACTTCTAAACTTTGTTCATCACAAACCTTACCAAACGCTGCGTATTGTGCGTCTAAATGTGGCAAGTCTTCAACGCAAATAAAAAACTGCGACGACGCCGAATCCGGCATCATAGTTCTTGCCATAGACAAAACGCCCGGTGCGTGATGCAAGTCGTTTTTAACGCCGTTCATTGCAAATTCGCCCTTGATGGTTTTTGGTGCTTTTTTGTCCTTTAAACCACCGTTTTCAGCAATAAACCCACCGCCTTGAATCATAAAGCCTGGTATAACCCTATGGAAGCATAAACCGTCGTAAAATCCGCTCTTAACCAAATCCAAAAAGTTTTGTACTGAAATGGGTGCGTGTTCGGGGTAAAGTTCTACGTCTATATTTTTGCCGTTATTTAAACTAAATCTTACTTTTTGCATATTATACCTTATTTTTTAACGTTAAAATTGTCTTTAAGCGAAACGATTTCAGATAAAACCTTTTTGCCTTTAACTTCCAAAAGTTTAAAGTAACCGGTACGCATAAGTTGATAGGGTCTATCGTCGTCGTTAGCAATAACGTAAGGCTCAACCTTGCCGGCAAAAATCTTAACCGACTCGTTATTCATTCTTTCAGAGAAGTCTTGCCCTGCGTATTCTTCATCTTTTAAAAGGTAACCGTATTGGCGAATCTCAACGTCGACGCCGTCGGAAGCGTTAACCCATTGAATTACGCCCTTAACTTTCATACCAGAAGTGTCGCTTCCGCTACGGCTTTCGGGAACGTAAGAACAAATAAGTTCTTTAACCGAGCCATCGTCGTTGAATAGCACGTCGTCACACTTAATAATGTAGGCGTTTTTAAGCCTTACGTAACCGTCCTTTTTAAGACGGAAATATTTGGGTGGCGGTGCTAAAGAGAAGTCGTCCGCATCAATGTATATAGTTTTAGAAAAGTTAATTTTTCTAGTACGTTTAACTTCTTCATTGGGATTCATTTCAAAATCAACTTGTTCGGTAGTGCCGTCAGGGTAATTTGAAATTGTAACCTTTAAGGGTTTTAACACGCCCATAGCCCTTTCGGCGTTAGCGTTAAGATATTCCCTTACACACGCTTCAAGGTAAGAAATTTGCACTTCGGAATTGGCTTTTGATACGCCTATTCTACCACAAAAGTCTTTAAGTGCTTCAGCGGGGATACCCCTATTTCTAATACCTGCAAGCGTTGGCATACGGGGGTCGTCCCAACCGTCGACAGAGCCGTCTTCAACGAGTTTTTTAAGGTAACGCTTGCTCATAACCAAGTTGGTTACGTTAAGGCGTGCAAACTCTATTTGGCGGGGCTTTGGCGTAAAGCCAAGTTCTATGCCAACCCAGTCGTATAACGGACGGTGGTCTTCAAACTCTAAAGTACATATAGAGTGGGTTACGCCTTGCAAATAGTCGCAAATTGGGTGTGCGTAATCGTACATTGGATAAATGCACCATTTATCGCCCGTTCTGTGATGGGTTTGCCGTAAAATTCTGTAAATAACGGGGTCACGCATATTGATGTTAGGCGACGCCATATCGATTTTTGCCCTTAAACACTTTTCACCGTCGGCAAACTTACCCGCACGCATATCTGCAAACAGCTTCAAGTTCTCTTCAACGCTACGGTTTCTTGAAGGGCTTTCCGTGCCCGCTTGGGTAAGCGTACCACGATTAGCACTTATTTCTTCGGCAGTCATATCGCAAACAAAGGCTTTGCCCTTTTTTATAAGTTCAACGGCAAAGTCGTAAATCTTTTCAAAAAAGTCGGATGCGTACGTCTCCTTGTCCCAAGTAAAGCCAAGCCACCTAATATCCGCTTTAATAGCGTCAACGAACTCAGTCTTTTCTTTGCTGGGATTAGTGTCGTCAAAAAACAAGTTGCAGTTGCCGTTATACTTTTCTTTAATACCAAAGTTAATGCACAAAGATTTAGCGTGACCTATATGAAGGTAGCCGTTTGGCTCTGGTGGAAAACGGGTATAAACACCGTTAACTTTGCCAGCGTCTAACTCTTCGTTAATGATTTGTTCAATAAAATTAGTTGCTTCTACCATAAAAAATCCTTACGTAAGTATTGTTTGTAATGATATTGTACCACATATTTTAAAAATAAAAAAGAAAAAATTAAATAATTTTAATAAATAATTCTTTCGCTTGACTAAAAGTTTTATATAATGTAAAATGTTATGGATAAATTCATTAAGGAATAGTATAAAATATGGAAAATAGCGCAACTATGGAAAAAATCGTTAACCTATGCAAAAACAGGGGCTTCATATTCCCCGGTAGTGAAATTTACGGCGGACTTGCAAACACTTGGGACTACGGTCCACTCGGCGTAGAACTTAAAAACAACGTTAAAAAAGCGTGGTGGAAGAAATTCGTGCAAGAAAACAAGTATAACGTTGGTCTTGACGCAGCAATACTTATGAACCCGCAAACTTGGGTAGCGTCCGGTCACTTGGCAGGCTTCTCTGACCCGCTTATGGACTGCCGTGAATGTAACGAGCGTTTCCGTGCGGATAAACTTATTGAAGACTGGGTTGCCGAAACCGGCTACGCTTTAGAAAAGCCCATCGACTCTATGACCAACGCCGATATGAAGGCGTTCGTTGAAGAACATAATATACTTTGCCCCACCTGTGGCAAGCACAACTTTACCGACATACGTCAATTTAACTTGATGTTTAAGACCTTCCAAGGCGTAACGGAAGACGCAAAAAACACCATCTATCTCCGTCCCGAAACGGCGCAAGGCATTTTTACTAACTTCGTTAACGTTCAACGTACCACCAGAAAGAAAATTCCGTTCGGTATCGGTCAAATCGGTAAGTCGTTTAGAAACGAAATTACCCCGGGTAACTTTATTTTCCGTGTGCGTGAATTTGAACAAATGGAACTTGAATTCTTCTGCAAGCCCGGTACGGATTTAGAGTGGTTTGAATATTGGCGTACTTTCTGCCACAACTGGCTTCTTGCAATCGGCTTAAAACCCGAAAGAATTAGACTTCGTGACCACAGTCCAGAAGAACTTTGCTTCTATTCAAAAGCAACCACCGACTTTGAATATTTATTCCCGTTCGGTTGGGGCGAACTTTGGGGCGTAGCAGACAGAACTGATTACGACTTAACCCAACACCAAAACACTTCTGGCAAAGACCTTACCTATTTCGACCAAGAAAGTGGCGAACACTACGTACCATACGTAGTTGAACCCAGCCTTGGCGTAGAAAGAACGGTACTTTCAGTTCTTTGCAACGCTTACGACGAAGAAGTTATCGACGCCGAAAAGAACGACGTTCGTACCGTTATGCACTTACACCCCGCACTCGCACCCTTTAAGGCAGCCGTTCTCCCCCTATCTAAAAAGCTTTCTGAAGAAGCAATGAAGATTTACGAGGACTTAGTAAAATACTTCCCCGTAGACTTTGATGAAACGGGTTCTATCGGCAAACGCTATCGCCGTGAAGACGAAATTGGCACGCCTTTCTGCATTACCTTTGACTTTGAATCTTTGGAAGACGGTTGCGTAACCGTTCGTGACAGGGATACTATGGAACAAGTTAGAATGCCCATCGATAAGCTTAAAGGATATATCGAAGAAAAAATCGCTTTCTAATTTACAGTTAAACCTAAGCCCGAAGGTGAATTTACTTTCGGGCTTTTAGTTTAAGTTTACAACCCGTTGCCCTATAGATAAAAATTACGTCACAGCGGGCAAACGATAAACTTTTTGCAAGCAAAATTAAATTTTTAAAATTTTAATTGTAAACAGTTGACATTAATTTTAAATTTTGGTACAATTTACAAGCGTCGGCAGAGAAAAAGTTTTTGCGGGTGTAATTCAATGGTAGAATTCCAGCCTTCCAAGCTGGCCGCGTGGGTCCGATTCCCATCACCCGCTCCAAAAAGAACGGCGTGACAAAGGCTAAAGTTTATGCACCTGTAGCTCAGTTGGATAGAGCATCGGCCTTCTAAGCCGAGGGTCAGGGGTTCGAATCCCTTCAGGCGCACCAATATGGCGGGTGTAGCTCAGTTGGTTAGAGCGCAAGATTGTGGTCCTTGAGGTCGTGGGTTCGATTCCCATCATCCGCCCCACTAAATTAAAATTTAATATAGGGGTATCGCCAAGCGGTAAGGCACCAGATTTTGATTCTGGCATTCGTTGGTTCAAATCCAGCTACCCCTGCCAAAAACTACATCGTAGATGGATTTGATTGGGGGAGAAATTTTGCACTTGCAAAATTGTCCACCCTTGAAACTCCAAAACGCTGTACAGCAGTGTGGTGGACTAAAACGTTCAGTGAGCGTTTTATCGGGGCGGCGTGCAAAACGCCAAATCCAGCTACCCCTGCCAAGTGTGGTTCATTAGCTCAGCCGGTAGAGCACGTGACTTTTAATCACGGTGTCCGGGGTTCGATTCCCCGATGAGCCACCACGTTAGGCAACGCACGTCGTTGCCAAACGCATCCGCCTCTAGCTCAGTTGGTAGAGCAACTGACTCTTAATCAGTGGGTCCGGGGTTCGAGTCCCCGGAGGCGGACCAACATAAAAAGAACGATTTTATATCGTTCTTTTTTTGTTCTTCTTTCGTAGGGGGCTCGAATGAGGAGAAAATTGCCTTTGCAATTTGTCCGCAGGACTAAACAGTGGACAATTTACCGTTAAAAACAAACCTATATTTAACGATTTTTTACGATTTCTATTCCTACGGAATAGTTCTTGTAAAAAATTGGGCAAAAAAATTTTTATATGTTGACTTTTTTTATTTTTATCTTTTGATTTGGTTGCGAAAAAATATCTATTTGTGATAAAATATTTCAGTTGGCATTATTGCCAAAGGAGTATACGATGTTAGAACTCATAGACGTTAGAAAAACTTATATTACTAAAAGTGGTGAAACCAACGCCTTGAACGGCCTATCAGTTACCTTGCCTGATAGTGGATTAGTCTTCGTTATTGGTAAAAGTGGTTGTGGTAAAACCACCCTTCTTAACTGCGTTGGCGGTCTTGACGGTATTGACGATGGTGAAATTATTATCGACGGCAAACGATTTTCAGAGTTTTCAGTTGAAGATTACGACAGTTATCGCAACACCTTTATAGGCTTTATTTTCCAAGAATACAATCTTCTTCCCGAATACACTATTGAAAAGAATATAATGATAGCAAACGAGCTTCAAGGCGTAGAGTCTGACCCGCAAGCTATTAATGAAATCTTAAAATTGGTTGACCTTGAAGGGCTTAATCAAAGGAAGCCTTCTGAATTATCCGGCGGTCAAAAGCAAAGGGTTGCAATAGCACGTGCCCTTATTAAAAACCCCAAAATAATTATGGCTGACGAACCTACGGGCGCACTTGACAGTAACACGGGCGTTCAGGTTATGGAAACTTTGAAGAAGCTTTCTAAAGACAAACTTATAATAATCGTATCACACGATTTAGAACTTGCCGAAAGGTTTGCCGATAGGATTATTCGTTTAGTTGACGGCAAACTCGTTGAAGACGTTACACTAACCGATACCGAAATAACTTCTAACGTTTTATTTAAAAATGAAAAACTTACCGTAAAGGCGGGCGCTGACCTTACCGAAGCGGAAACCGCAACCTTAGTTAAGGCCATTAGAGATAGAAAAGAAATCCAAGTTACCGACAGAATCGACCAAAGAGAAAAACGCCCTACCGAAAGTATTACGGCAGTTCACCCCGAAAAACCCGTAACTTTTACCAATAGTAAAATGAAGTATA
Source organism: Christensenellaceae bacterium (assembly GCA_045542055.1). Classification (GTDB taxonomy): domain Bacteria; phylum Bacillota; class Clostridia; order Christensenellales; family Borkfalkiaceae; genus UBA1259. Next base: position 21,655 of record JAZQKH010000016.1, read on the forward strand.
AGAGTGCTGCGGGCTTAGGCCTTAGGTCGCTTGCCGTAAAACCGCTTAGGCTTATTGCGACAATCTTCTTGTCTGTTATAGCCTTTGCCCTATTCGGAATTTTTGACACTATCGGTGCGTACAACGATGCAACTGCAATATCAAACCTTCTTAGGTCTAAAGAATACAGTAGCATAGTAGTGAACGCTTCGCACGTAGATAACGGCACGGGTGCAAACGTGCGCCTTTCTAAAACGAGCATAGACAGAATTAACAAAGACACCAAACACAACTTCCGTGGTCTTTACGAAGTATACGACAAGGCGTATAGCGGTATAAACAACAGCGTGCAAATTATGGAAATAAACACCACGCTTAAAACCGGCTCTGAATATTATTACTATCACGTTGACGACTTTATTGAATTTAGCCCAAGTGAAATTACTAAAGTTACCAAAGACGGCAAAGAATATCAAGTTATCGACCAAGACGGGTTTAACTTTCCCATCGTTGCAGGCAGATACCCCACCTTGCCAAGCGAAAGGCTTTACGACACGGGCGACCCAATGCAACCGATGAGTTATTATAACTTTACTGAGATTGCAATTTCAAAATATCTTGCCGAATCACTTTTATATTGGTTGCCAAAGTCTAACCCGTCGGGTTTAGCTTACCTTAACGGCAATTTAATGACGAAGGTAGAAGACTTTGTCGGTCAAAACATTACCGTAGACAACGGCTACACCATTGACGGTGGAAGAATTCCCTACGTTATAACGGGTATTATTGATACGGGTGTTATTCCCAATAAATACGCCTCGCTTAAAGACGCTTTCCCCAACGAACATACAAACGCATTGGCTAACGACCTTGCAACACACATTAACACGGGTGCTTATCTTAAATTCTTTGTTCCTACGGGATACGTAAGCGAGTGGACGGCTTTCAACGGTAGAAAGGCCACCTACTTTACAGGTGATAACACTTATACCATCATACGTAAAACTGTTGAAGGCGGTAATCTCTCAGTTACCCATAACGGTGGCATTACACCCTTCTACAACTACACGGCAGACTTTAAGGCATCGGGCAAGGAAAACGGCAACGTGTTCTTCTTCGGCGATAGCGATTTAGATAAAACGTTAGGTCAAAACGAAGTGCTTTTGTCTACCGATATGTTCCAAAAGATTTATAAAAACGAAATTGCTTCCATGCCCGATAGTGATAGCGTAAGGGTTTTTCAAGTTTTAGACGATAATAAACAATACACACCTTTCTATAAACAAATGTATTTTAACGAGTTTGAAAAGTCGTTAGGAAGCAACGTTTTCAAAAACATAACCTTAGAAAAGAAAAACATTTCTAACCCAAAAGACGTGCAGACCTTTACCTTTAAGGTGGTTGGCATATATGGTGGCGTCAACACGGATATTGCAGGCAGGGGCGTTTACACGTACGGTCCTATGATGTTTTCTAAAGCGGGATTAGAAAAACTTGGCGTACACGCAGACCAGGGTCTGTATGCAAGGATGATTTCTACCGTAAATTCATCGTACTTTAGTGCAACAGCATTATCTAAAGAAATGTCGTCGGAAACGGGATTTAAACTTAATTGGTACAAGAACTCCGTTCTAAACAATATTAAGGATAATAGAGTGTTCTTAAAACAATTCTCAAGTTTATTCTTATACGTTTCTATACTACTTGCCTTCTTCTCAGTATTTATGCTCTTTAACTATATTTCGACCAGTATAGTTTCGAAAAGGCAGTCTATCGGCGTGCTTCGTGCACTCGGCTCTAACGGTAAAGATATATTTAAGATATTCTTTACTGAAAGTATGGTTATTTCAATTACCAACGGCATATTTGCAAGTTTAGTAGCGTTTATCGGTTGCATATTCGTAAACGGCTATATTAAGAACATTATGAACTTAACGTTAAACTTTGCAATCTTCGGCATTAGGCAAATAATAGTGCTAATGGTTATAAGCATAATAACGGGCACGCTTTCATCACTGCTACCCATCATAAGAATTTGCAAAGAAAAACCGGTTGAACTAATAAGAAAATTCTAAAAGGCTAGCGCCTTAAAAAGCCGTCTAAAAGACGGCTTTTTATTTTTGCACCTTGACAACACTATTAAGGTGTGTTAACATTTAATTAACTATTTTACTAAAATATATAGGAGACTTTATTATGGCAAAAAAGAAAGGTAAAAAGAAAAATTCAAATCTTAATTTAATAACCGTTTTCATCGCAGTCGTTTTTGGCTTGGCTTCAACGGCAATGATATTTGCTTCGGCTTTTAAAGGCGTTGCGGCGTTTGACCTTGGGATAGTTCAAGGCTCTAACGAAATTTCGTTTAGCGGACTGCAGGCAGCGTTTGGCTACGCCGAAACAAAGGAAGCTTGGGGCTCTACCATTACGACTGAGATTTTATCTGCAAACTTCTTTTCACTTATGGCGTACGCTTTGCCAATAATATCTGCAGTAGTTTTAATACTTTTTAAAGACACGAAACTTTTTAACTATATATGTGCAGGTGGTTTTATCGCTTCAGCCGTATTTGCGTTTTTATCGGTAACAACCTTCCCCGGCACTATCGTTTTAGAGTTTTATACCGCTTACGACTATACGCTTGGCGTAGGCAGTATTTTGTGTGGTGCTTTCTCTCTTATAGCAGGGCTTGCTACGTTATATAAAATTATTGTTTTGGATAAATAAAAATATTTTTACCCAACAAAAAGGACTGCTTTGTTTAGCAGTCCTTTTATAATGCTTTGTTATTTACGTTTTATCCTATACTTTCCACCTTAACGCTTTGACCTGCAAGGGCAACAATTTGATTGCCAAAATAGTTTAGGTATACGTCAGTTCCACTTGGGTTATAAACGGTTTTGCCGTCTGCACCAAACTCTAAGGCTTCGTACGCCTTTACGTAGCGATAAACTTCAATGTTGGTGGCGTACCAAACGTCCTTACGGTTACCTACCTCTTTGCAAAGGTCTTCTATAACGTGCCAATTATCGTTATCATCAAACTCGTAACTATGCCCCCATACGTAAAAAAGCAAGGGCTCAGCCAAAAATCTGTGTGAAGATTTTGGACCACGCAAGAATTCATCGGCAAGTTCCATAAGCATTGGGTCGTTATGATGGCATGTTGCCGGCAACCTTAACCAATCGGTAGGAATTTTAAACGTATGGGTTTTTTCTATCGTTCTTGCGTAATATATACCGCATTTTTCTAAAATATCAACCACCCTATCGTCGTACTTGCCGTTAGGGTAAGCATGACCGTGAATAGGCTCGTTTGCAATTTTCTCTAAAAACACCCTGTCCGCAACGATTTCATCCATAACCACTTGGTCTGGTACGGCAGTTAAAACGTAATGGTGACTTCCGTGCGTAGCAATCTCGTGTCCGTTGTCAAGATAAAGAGCCTTAATCTCGTCAACTTCGATACGCTGTCTAAAACTATGGTCTCCAAAACGCCCGGTGTTTAAGTTGAACGTACCCTTAACGCCGTATTTTGATAAAATCTCAATTAGTCGCCTATCATACACGAAACCATCGTCATAACTAACAGTAAAAGCCTTGTCTACAAAATTAGGCCATCTTAAAAATGCGTAATCCATAACGTCTCCTTTTTTATATTATACCAAACTTTTTTTAGCAAATCAAGAGTTAAACTTAATCGACTGATTTTTTTGTGTAATTCGTCGCTTACTCAATACAGCAATCTCGCAAACTAAAGTATGCTATTTACATATTCAGGTCCCTTACCTTATTGACTCCATAAAAAAAACGACCCTTTTGGGTCGTCTTTTTATGGTGCGGATAAAGAAGTCGGAGGCCAAGCGGTCTTAGGAAGACAATGTCATAAATCAACTCCTTGGCTCACAGAACGACATGGCTACGATCCGACTTATGCTATTTACATATTCAGGTCCCTTACCTTATTGACTCCATAAAAAAAACGACCCTTTTGGGTCGTCTTTTTATGGTGCGGATAAAG
>JAZQKH010000017.1:0-4033 GCA_045542055.1 Christensenellaceae bacterium
AAATTGCAAGATTTGTTTGTCTTTCCTTTTAACCCTGTTTCTAGTTTTTCTATAAGACCTTCAGGAACTGTTGGTAGAAACAATGAATATGGAAATAAGCTTGTTAGAGTTATTAGAGATGAAAATTATGGATACAAGGCTAATGTTAGCGAAGGTCCTATCTTTGATTGGGCGACAATGTCTTCAGCAAGTGTTCAGGATTATAGTCACAAGGTTAGATTATATGACGAAAAGTATACCTTTAACTTTGTCAAGAACACTAATTATAATGCTGTTTTTGACCCAATTTACATGCCTAATATGTTAGACAACAACTATATTCAGTTAACGTTTGGTTCTTATTGCAACAATACATCTTTCCCTTTGTATGAACTTGCTAATGTTGATTTATATATGCACTATTATGGAGATGTTTACACTGGTAATAGAGTATATTTTATAAACACTGAAGAACATTCAATGGAAGATATACACAGAACTACTGTTATAGACAATTCAAAAATGCAGGTTGACATGTTAAATAGTCCGTGGAAGGATTATGTTGCAGCTAATAAAGGTAGATGGATTGCAGCTGGTGTTAATACAGCTATTACAGTAGCAGAGGCTATTATTAGTTATGGTGTTTCTACGTCTCCTAAGATAGCAGCTATTGGTAAGGAAATTACAAAGACTAATAATATTAGATACGGTCAAGCTCGTGATGTTAATGGAAGGTATCGTAAAGGCATTAAAAGAATAGGAGCCGATACTACTATTTCAGCTAGAAATGTGTATGGCGAAGTTCCTTCAAATGCTGGAGGAGAACAATTTGTTACGGCTATTGGTCAAGTAGTTGGAGGTCTTGCTGGTCAAGCTATTGCTGATTATAATAAATATTATTCACCTCAGTCATTAAAGCAAAGTAGTAGTGTTACTGATGGATTAAACAAGTCAGCTTCATTATTTTATGAAATTAAAAGAGTTAATGACTATGAGCAATGTGCACAATATTATCACCGTAACGGTTATCTTGTTAATGAATATGTAAATGCTATTGATAACATTTTTGAATATGTGCAAAATAGATTTTATTTTAACGTTCTTAAAATGAGCGTTCCTGAAGTTCACCTTGTTGGTGTTATTGAAGATAGCACTACTGTTGGTCTTATTGTCGATAGACTTGAGACTGGTATTAGATTATGGAACACCATTGGCGTTACTTATACTAGAGAAGACACATATCAAATTACTCATAACAGCTTATCGCAGGAGACATTGTTACAATTAACATATTGGAACTTTGAAATTCCTGCAAATGATATTCTTAAAGGTAAAACTGTTACTAATGTTTCAGTAACGACAACTCCTGTTGTTACTAACCTTTATACATTTAATTTTAATTCTTCAACAGGAGGGTTAACTTATAGAACTAGAGCTTCAGGAACTTATTTAGAAACTACATTAACTAGTGTTGTTAATGTAACTTATCAATATACTGAGACTATTAATCCTGTAAACTTAGGCAACTTTATGTATGATAACGTAGAGCTTACTTATATTAATTAAAGAAAGGAGGAAATTAATATGGCTGATAGTTGGTATTTTGACTGGATTAATCCTACATCGGCATTGAAACAGTCATTAATTAAGGGTAGTGTTCCCTTTGAATTACACTATGTTAAAGATATTATGTCAACGAAGTTATCACTATTCCAATATAAGAATATTGAAAAGATACCTGACTTAGATAGCAGAACTTATGAGATGGCATTAATGTTTTCTAACTTTCTTTGTTTTTATAATGAGACTGGTGTTGGTTGGGGATTATACCGCTATATTCAAGATGGCGATTTAAACCGTTATTTACGTCCTCAATACGTAAACCTTCAAACTCTTAAGGGTGTTACAATTGCAACTCATGTTCCTTTTGATAAAATTATTCTTGCTAGAGACAATGAATTTGATATACCACCTTTCTTATGTATCTTTGAATACCTTTGTAAAATACAGCACATCGATAACTCTATAATGAAAACTTTAGATATTGGATGTATGCCATTAGTATTAGCAGGTAGTAAGAAACTTGTTAATCAATACAATTCTCTCGTCAAAGAACTTACTGGTGGTAAAATGCTCATCGCAGCAGATGATAACTTGGTTGAGTCTGTTAAAGGTTTTAAAATTGATATGCCTTTTAATCCTGTTGATATCTACACTTTGAAGAAAGAGTATCGTAATGAATGTCTTACCTCTATTGGTATTTATAGTGTTGAAGATAAGCGTGAAAGAGTTCTTAAAGGTGAGCAAATGTCTCGTAATAGATACGTAGACCACGTTTATACTGATATGAAATATCAAAGAGAGCTAACATTTAAGAAATTAAACGAGGCTGACCCATCGTTAGGTATTGAAGTTATTGAAGCAGCAGAGATTATTGATGATGCACAAGCAGAGCAAGCTAGAAAATTAGCAGAGGCAGAAGGAGGTAATGATAATGGAAAAGAGATTAGCAAATAGTCGTGATAGTTATACTATTATCTTTAGAAACTTTTGCAAGAGAGATGTTCCTAATGACGATATTACGTACAAGGAGTTATTAATCTCACAATTAGAAGCTTCTGCTACAGGTACAAGTATTTCAGCTCAGGAATTAGTTAATATGATATATGCAAAGTTTGCCAATAATGATATTAATATTCCAAGTAAAGGTATTAATGAAGAATATGGTGATAGCGATTTAACACCTTTCATGGAAGATATAATTGATGTCTTTGACAAATATAAAGCATATTATAGTGAATTATTAACTAACTATAACAAATCTTATGATTATGCTACAGGTAACAAACGTAGAACGACAATGGAAAACACTTGGAATAGAGAAGGTGAAACTTCTAATACAACTGTTAGTTCAGGTGAACATACTGAGTATGAATTACCTAACAAAGTTACTGATGCTAATTACAAGTCTACACCAAGTTCTATTGATACTGATACTGGTAATGCTACTAACACAGGGACTAATTCTTCTACAACTACAGGAACTACTGAAACTGTTGTTACATATGATAACGAGTTCCTTGATTTAAAACGTAAATATCTTAATCAAATTCGCAACGTCTATGAAGAATTCGCTGACGAGTTTAAAGAATGTTTCTATTTAGTTTATTATACAGGTTTAGTAAAGGAGGAAAACTAAAATGAACACTGGTATTATGGCAGCTGAAATTGCTGTTGCGACTGCTACCACGTCTGTCGTAGCTACAGCTGTCAGCGCAGAACCCTTACTAACGGCTTTAATAGGCTTTGGCGTATCATTGGTAACAATGGTAGGTGGTGAGCTTGTTAAATTCTTAGTAGCGTTCTTCAAAAAGAAACGTGAGAATATTGAAAAGGAGGATAGTAAAGATGACCGTAAATGAAATTATTAATACACTTGCTAAAGATGAAACTAATCCTGAAGTTAACAAGACTGCCATTGTTGAACTTGCTAAAGCTGTTGCTGAAATTGGTGGTGGAACTAAGTTATATAAACACAATACAAGAATAACAGGGGAAGGATATGATATTGAGTTATCTTTTACCTCATCAATTCCGTCGTACACCACTCAAAATTTAGAACAAGACTTTGAAATTAACTTTGGAGGACAAGTAGTTTCAACAACTGAAGGTCAAAATGGTGCTCTATATGGAGGCTATTGTGATTTAGGTGAATTGGTTATTCTATTTATTGATAGTGACGGTAGACAAGCTTTATATTGTGATTTATCATTATTAGAAAATGTAGCAGATAACTCAATCGAATTATAATAACATCAATTAAGAACATTCCTATGGGAGTGTTCTTCCTGATGGTATTATCCATCCCTAGTGCTGTTGTGATAAGTAGTGTTTACGAGGATGTCACACCCGAAAGGTGCCTCTGTTGATGACAAGATACATGATACTGTCACTTAAAGTCTAGGCAAAATAAAAGCCCTATCACAAGGATATAACTTATCCAGAGTGGTAGGGCATTTTTATTATAGTGAGTAACTAGCAGTATATTGACCGT
>JAZQKH010000018.1:0-3152 GCA_045542055.1 Christensenellaceae bacterium
GCTAGTTGTGGGTTCGATTCCCGCAGGGACTACCAAAAAAACCACATTTTTTGTGGTTTTTTACTATTTTTAGGGCAAAAATCGGTCGTTTTTGGAATAATTTTTAACTATTCCACTATATCCACCCCAAGAGAAAAGATAAGGGATACCCACAATCAAGTAGGTATCCCAATTTTTTATTCCTAAAATAAGTTGTTTAGTGCGTTCAACGCCTTTTCTTGTGTGTCGGGGATAAAGTGACTGTAAACCTGCAAGGTGATGGTTGAGTCGCTATGTCCCATATACTTGCTAACCGTTTGTAAAGGAACGTTTTGCGACAAGAGTAAACTGCAATAGGTATGGCGTAGTCCGTGACAACAAACTCGTTTGAAACCTTTTTCGTCTTGGAACTTTTTTAGCCAACCGCCAACTGTATGTGGATATACGGGTTCACGGCAGATATTGACAGCAAAATAGTACTCGTCCACGTTGTTATCAAAATCGTCGTCGATTGCTCTAAACCACTCACGATATTTCTTCAAATCGTCAATTAAAGGCGTTGGAAGGGGTATATCTCGCGTGGAAGTCTTTGTCTTGGGTTCTTTCTCATAGATTCCGTAACCTTTCGCTACAAGCCGATTTCTGCGGATGTGTACCACTTGCTTGTCAAAATCTATATCCGACCAACGAAGTCCGTTAAGTTCGCCTGCACGCACGCCTGTAAGCAACATAAACTTTATCGGCACACGCTTGTAAATCAAATCTTCGGGAAGTTCGTCAAGCGCCTTCATAAATTCTTGGGCTTCGGCTATTGAATAAACTTCCTTTTCGTTGACGGGGCGTAGTGATGAGTTGCTATTGCCCGAACCTACCTTCGTGGCGCATACGGGATTTTTTGTTATCCAATCATATCTCACGGCTTCGTTAAATACAGTTCGAAGCAATCTTCTATAACCTTTAATGGTTTCGGCTGAATAACCTTTATTTCGTTCGTTAGGCTTAAAATATTCGTCAAAATCAAGGTTGTGAATTTCGCAAATTTTTTGTGCCGTTTCACGAACTATGTAATTGCCTTTCTTTTTAAGTCCATAAGACGAGCAACGGGTTATCACGCCGTCTCTTGCAAGCGCTCTAAAACTTATAGATTTAGGCAAATCTTTTTTAAGACAAACAGTGTTATCTTGCTTGCCGCTTTTCTGTTCAAAACTGTTTAGAAACATTTGCACGTGTCTAACCGTAATATCGCTTACAGGTTTATCCGAAAGTCTATTATTCTTTAAGTAGTCGCTAAATTTCTTGGTAATTCCAATGCCTCTTAAATAGTAGTTGATTGACCAATTCTTTTTAACGCTTTCAAGCCACTCGGTTGCAAGTTCGTCAAAAGTTAAAACTTTTAATTTTTTTACGTCTGTTTTCAGTTCGTAAGCTTTTGCAAGTTCTTCTTCAAACTCGATAGCGCATTTTTCTACGTACTTATGAAACTTGGCAGGAGTAAGTTCATTATCGTTTTTGACCAATTTATAACAAACCTTTTGCTTGTCCGTTTCAGGGTCACGCCCTAATGCTTGTATCTTTGCTTTTAATTTTCCTTTTTTATCCGTGCTTATTTTGAAATAAGCCATATAATTCCTCCTTAATCGTTATTTACGTAATTCAAAAGACTTTCCACGTCAACTAAAATTTTATTACCTACTTTTACGTTTCTAACTTTGTTTTCTTTACACCAAGTTCTAATGGCGTGTAGGGTAACAGCTGTGTCTTTGTCGTCCTTTTGAATTAACTCTAATGCTTTTCTTACACTTCTAAGCATTTTAATTGGTCTCCTTATCGTTATTAGGGGTTTTCTCAAATTGTTCAAGCAAGGTTGAAAAACCTGCCATAATTAAATCAACTTTGGTTAAGCCCTTGCTTGATAAGAAAGCATCAATCTTTTCGGCATCTTTACGGGGGATGCTCGTTCCCCAAACTTTATTCAATTTTTTGCGTTCTTCTTTATGTTTTTCTTCGTATGTTCTGCGACTAATTCTTATAGGTGTATCTTCTTTTTTAATCATAATATTTTCTCCTTTAATCCACGTAAATAAGTTCGTTTAAGATTTCTTCGTCAATGCGGTTTTTGATTTCCGTTTCAATTTTAACGTCGTGCATAAAATCTCCCGTCTTTTTGTATTCGGGGCGCTTTAAGAGTTTTTCTCTCATAACTTCCCAAATTTGTTCAGCGGCTTTGTCAATGCCGTGAAGATAGGTGGGTAAATCTGCAATCAACCAATCTCTACCTGTATCTATTAGGTATTGCTTTTTCAGGTTTCCCCATCTGCCGTAAACGTGCTTAACGGGTGGATGCGTGCGTTGATATTCAATTACTTCTTCTAACGTCAAACCTTCCATTTTGAAATCTCCTTAACTGTAGTGTGTTTTCGTATTAATACGAATATCACTTTTTGCGAAAGAAGTCAAGCTGTTTTTAATTAAATTTCAAAAATTTTTTTACATAATTTTCCCTCCTTGTGTGGTAGTGGGGAGTAGAGCAAAAGTCGGGTTTCCCGATTGTTTGAAAAAGGTCAAAATCGCAACTTGGTGCGGTTTTCTTAACCTGCTTACAATTTTTTGATTTTCGCACCGCACCAAGCGGTTATATTTTTGTTTGTCCTTACACTATATATCCCTGACTTTTTTGCTAAAAAATAACCAACTATTTTTAATTGCTGGAAGCTTTTTGTTCTGCAAACACTCTCTACTATATATCCCTGACTTTTTTTGCATTTTGCAACCCCTTCTACTTTATATTGCTGAAAATTTTTTCAAAAAACAACCCTTCACTTAAAAGGGCTTTTTAGAGCAAAAAGTAAAGGTAAAATTCAAAATTTCTTAAAAAAATTTTTTCTCTGCATATAAAGGGGCTATTTTTTGCCGTTTATGGGGTCAAAATCTTAATTTTTAGTGTAAAATTTTTTGTCCCTCACTTAAAAGGGTGATTTTGGGGCAAAACGTGGCGGTCTAAACTGAAAATATTTTTTAAGACAAAAAAAGGCAAGCAGAACAAATCTACTCACCTAAATAGAAGATGTTAAGTTGAATAAAAGTAAATATCCACCCGCATAGCGGGTGGCTTTACTTTTTCGGGCATAGCCCTTTTCTACTGGCATAGCACAAATGTGCTTTTTTATTGACCT
>JAZQKH010000019.1:0-37014 GCA_045542055.1 Christensenellaceae bacterium
ATATGCATCAATACAATATGCCCGGTTACGCTTCAGGCGAAGCTAAACCCTTAAGAAGCCCCGGTCGTCGTGAAATCGGCCACGGCGCTTTAGCTGAAAGAGCATTAGAACCCGTTATTCCTAGTGAAGATGAATTCCCTTACGCAATTAGAATCGTATCAGAAGTTATGAGTTCTAACGGTTCAACCTCACAAGGTAGCGTATGTGGTTCAACCCTTGCGCTTATGGATGCAGGTGTTCCCATTAAAGCTCCCGTTGCCGGTATTGCTATGGGTCTTATCAAAGATACCGAAAGTGGTAAGGTTTCTATCCTTTCAGATATTCAAGGTTTAGAAGACTTCCTTGGCGATATGGACTTTAAGGTTGCAGGTACTGAAAAGGGTATTACCGCTATCCAAATGGATATTAAAATCAAGGGTATTGACGAAGCTATTTTAAGACAAGCTATTGCACAAGCAAACGTTGGTAGAAAGCACATTTTAGACAAGATGCTTGCAGTAATTTCTGAGCCCAGAGCAGAGCTTTCTAAATACGCACCCAGAATTGTTTCTTTCAACATCAACCCCGATAAGATTAGAGAAGTTATTGGTTCGGGCGGTAAGGTTATCAATAAGATTATTGAAGAAACCGGCGTTAAAATCGATATCGACGACGACGGAAGAGTTAACATCGCTTCAACTGGTGACGGCGCTCAAGCTGAAAGAGCAAAAGCAATTATTCTTTCAATTGCAAAAGACCCCGAAGTTGGCGATATGTTCATTGCCGAAGTTGTAAGAATTTTATCAAAGGTTGGCGCATTCTGTGAATTAGCACCCGGCAAAGACGGTTTAATCCACATTTCCAAGTTAAGCGATAAGAGAATCGAAAAGGTTGAAGACGTTCTTCAAATTGGCGATAAAGTTAAGGTTGAAATCATCAAGATTGGTGAAAAGGGCATTGACTTAAAGCTTTTGGAAAAAGTTACCGACTAATTAAACTAAGTATGCAAGGCGCTTTCGCCTTGCATATTTTTTACGTTAATGTTTGTTATTTATTAAGACTTCCGTTCATACAATTAAACGGGGGTTTATAATGAAAAAGATTTTTAGGCAAGGTGTTATAACTAACGTAATACTGTTTTGTTTGTTTTTATCGGTTGCAATCGTGGGGTTTTTACCAGAAAAGACCGTGCCTATATCGGGCGAAAATAACGTTACTGCAATTTATAACGGAAATCGAAGCGAAAAACGTGTTTCACTAATGTTTAACGTGTATGAAAATTCTAAAGTTGTAAACGCTATAATTGACCTACTAAATGAAAGGAAACTTAAAGCGACTTTCTTCGTGGGGGGTTGTTGGGCAGACGATAATGCAGAAACACTCCTTCGTATGGTAGATGGCGGGCATGAAATTGCCAACCACGGCTATTTTCATAAGGACCACAAAAAGTTAGACTACGAAAAAAACTTGCAAGAGATTAAACTTACGGGTACTATAGTCTACGCACTTTGTTCGTATAAAACAACGCTGTTTGCACCGCCATCGGGAAGTTTTTCAGAAGAAACGTTAGTTGCAGCGTCAGAACTTGGCTACAAGGTTATTATGTGGTCTAAGGATACTATAGATTGGCGGGATAAAGATGAAAATAAGGTTTACTCACGAGCAACGAAAAACGTAACTAACGGCGACTTGATTTTAATGCATCCCAAAGAACATACCTTAAAGGCACTGCCAAGAGTGTTAGATTATTTTGAAGATATTGGCTTAAAACAGGTTACAGTAAGCCAAAACCTTTCGTAATTTACAGGAGATATTTAATTTATGACATTTTATAAAAAATTCGATAACGGCTTAAGGCTTGTTATTGAAAAAATGGACGGACTGTTTTCAGTAAGCACGGGCGTTATGGTTAAAACGGGTAGCGCTAACGAAAGTGCGCAAGAAAACGGCATCTCACATTTTTTAGAACACGTAATGTTCAAGGGAACTGAAAAGCGTTCTGCGTTTGAGATTTCCGATTATATTGACAGAATAGGCGCTCAAATCAACGCTTTTACGTCAAAGGAACTTACGTGCTATTACACTAAATCTACTTCCGAGCACAGTGCTAAGTGTTTGGAAGTATTATCGGATATTTTCTTTAATTCTACTTTTAACGACGACGAATTACAAAAAGAAAAAGGGGTTATTTTAGAAGAAATTAATATGGCGGAAGACACCCCCGAAGACTTGCTTTTTGATTTGCTTGCACAGAGTTACTATGGTGATAAGGGATTAGGTCAAAAGATTTTAGGACCGGCAAACAACGTGAACGGTTTTAATCGAACGGACGTACTAGAGTATATGGACAAGTATTATACGGCGGATAACGTAGTAATATCCATCGCCGGCAACGTTGACGTAGAGAAAACCCAAGAGTTAGTAGAAGAATTATTTGCAAATAAATTTAGCGCAAGAAAGTCTTGTGCGCAAGTTAAAACCGAACCAATTAAGCCAAACTATTTGTATAAGGAAAAGCCAATAGAGCAAACGCATATAGGTTTGTGTATGCCCGCCTTTTCAGTGGCCGACGATAAAAGCGACTGTCTAAGTATAGCAAACATCGTGCTTGGTGGTGGTATGAGCAGTAGGTTGTTTCAGACAATAAGAGAACAATTAGGTCTTGCGTATAGCGTTTATTCTTACACGTCTCTATATCAAAATCAAGGTGTTTTAGAAATTTATGCGGGCGTAAACACACAAAATCGTGACCTTGCTTTTGAACGCATTGTTGATGAAATCAAGAAAATTAAGACTGATAAAATTACCGAACAAGAGTTTTTAAGGGCTAAAGAGCAAGTAAAAAGTTCTATGGTGATGGGCAGGGAAAGTACTTCGACGCAGATGATTCTGTGTGGAAAATATCCATTTTTCTTAGATAAAACCTTTGATTTTCAAGATAGGCTAAATCAACTAAGCGCCATTACGCTTAAAGACGTAAACGACGTTATTGACCAAGCGTTCGACTTGTCAATGTTGTCTACGGCAACAGTAGGCCCAAAAGCGTCTGCAATTAGATTTAAATAATAATATAAAGATAATATAAAAGACTATTACGTGTTTAATAGTCTTTTTTTCGTGCCTAAAAGAATATAAATGTATTATGAAAATTTTAAGGCTAATATTTTGCGGGCTATTGACCTTTTGCATATGTTTTACGTGTTTATACGGGTATAAAAAAATACCCGAGAGTAATATTAAAACAACTGAAGAATACAAAGGCATTTTAACTCTGTGGCAAGTTGATACTTTTGAAGGCGGAACTAGTTCAAGAAGACAGTTTTTACTTGGCGTTGCTAGGCAATACGAACGCCTTTACCCAGGTGTATTAGTAATGGTAAAACGTTATACCATAGATAGTTACAATAACGCCGTTATGCAAGGTGAAACACCCGACATGCTTTCCTTTGGAGCAGGTATAAAAATAGACGGAGCGACCGAATTACCTGTTAAGGACGGGTTAAACGGGGGGCTAATCGGCAATAAACAATATGCAGTCAGTTGGTGTCGTGGTGGCTACGTATTTATAGTTAACAACACCTTGTGTCAGAGTGAATTGCCTAGCCAAGTTACTGTTTCTATCGGTCAATATAATCAAACTGAAATTGCACTCTTAGAGAGTGGTAAGACCTTTTCAAACGTACAAATACTTCCACAAGAGCAAGCATATATGCAATTTGTAACGGGTAAAACCCCTTGTTTACTGGGAACACAAAGGGATATATACAGACTTAAAAATCGTGATATTCCAATTAGCGTGTATCCCGTTGAAGGTTATAACGACTTGTTTCAGTATATTTCAGTGTTAACTACTGATGATAAGAAATACGGCTATTCGGTTAACTTTATCAATCTTTTGCTAAGTGAAAAAATTCAGACTAAACTTAGTTCTATTGGTTTGTTAAGTGTAAATACAAAAGTAAATTATGATGACGAAAATATGGCAAAACTGCAAAAAATCAGTAGTTTTAAAACGATTTCAGCCTTTTGTGGAAAGGACTATTTAATAAAC
Organism: Christensenellaceae bacterium; assembly: GCA_045542055.1. Taxonomy (GTDB): domain Bacteria; phylum Bacillota; class Clostridia; order Christensenellales; family Borkfalkiaceae; genus UBA1259. The sequence continues at coordinate 4,031 of JAZQKH010000019.1, forward strand.
TTAAACCAATTATCAAATTCAGCGTTACAAGGCAACGCAGTTAGTGTTGATAAAATTAAAAAATTGCTAATTTAACCTTGTAAAATTATAAAAAATATAGTAAAATGGTAAAAGGAGTTGTATGGAATTTATCCAAAGACTTTCTACAATTCAAGATGCACACGTACTAAAGAATTTTGATATGAAAAGGTGTACGGGCTACGGCGTAGGTGGCTATGCAAAATACTACGCTGAAGTTTATTCGGTGCAGGCGTTAAAGCAAATTATATTAGTGGCACAATCTTTTAACGTTCCATATAGGTTTTTAGGCAACGGCACTAACGTTTTGGTTTCGGACAGCGGTTATAAAGGCTTAATAATTTGCTTAAAAAAACTTGATAAAATAATTTTGCAAAACTATATATTAACGGCCGGTGGCGGCGTGTCGCTATGTAAACTCGTAAATTTTGCAACTAAACACGGCTTATACGGTGCGGAAGCCCTTTCAGGCATTCCTGCAAGCGTTGGCGGTGCGGTTGTTATGAACGCAAGTGCGTTTGGTGTAAACGTATCCGATTTTATTCAAACGGTAACCACGCTAAAAGATGGCGAACTTATTAACTATTCTGTAGATGATTGTGGTTTTAGATATCGTGGTAGCCGGTTTTTAAGGGCGACAGAGCCTATTGTCGAAGTAAGTTTTAAGTTTTACACCGATGAAAAATACAAGCAATTAAGCAATCTAACCGACTGCGCAAAACAACGCAAATTGCATCAGCCTAAAGGCAGAAGTTGTGGTTGTGTGTTTAAAAATCCCGAAGGCGATTATGCGGGTAGGCTCATTGACCTTGCTAACCTTAAAGGCAAAAGGATAGGTGGTGCGTGGGTTTCAGATAAGCACGCTAATTTTATAGTTGCGGGTGAAAGTGCTACGGCAACCGACGTTTATAATTTAATAAACTACGTTAAACGTGCAGTTTATCAAAAGTTTAACGTTTTACTACAAGAAGAAGTTGAATATTTTGGGGAATTCTAATGATTTTAACGGCAGATTACCACACACATACTAAATTTAGTCATGGTAAGGGGAACGTATTGCAAAACGCAATAGAAGCAAAACAAAAGGGGTTGGTTGAACTTGGCATAACCGACCACGGTTTTGCACACCCTGCTTTCGGTTTGCGTGCGGGTAAACTTGCTAAACTTAAAAGCGATTGTGAATTAGCTAAAAACCAAACGGGCGTTAACGTGTTAGTGGGCATTGAATCAAACGTAAGGTCGACCGACGGCACGGTTGATTTAAAGCCTAAATATTATGATGATTTCGACCTTTTTTTAGCCGGTATACACAAACTTATAATGTACAAGCTTCCAAGTTGGTTTTCACTGTCAATTCCAAACTTGTTTTATTCCACGTTAAAGGCTAAAAACGTTCCTAAAAGCCTTATTAAATCAAACACAAAGGCGTTTGTGAACGTAATAAAAAATAATCCCGTAGACGTAATTACACACTTAAACTTTTGTTGTTTTGCCGACGTCGTTGAAGTGGCAAAAGTTGCGTCAGACTACGGCACTTATTTAGAACTTAATGCAAAGAAAGTTCATCTTTCAGACGAGCAACTTTACGCCGTATGCAAAACGGGCGTTAATTTCGTTATAAACTCAGACGCTCATTCACCCGAAAGAGTGGGAGAAATATCACTGGTTATCGATATGCTTAAGCGTGTGGACGTGCCTGCGGATAGAATTATGAATATTGACGGTAAGCTACCAAACTTTCGTTTTAAGGCTTATAAGGGACTATAATGAATTTTTCCGATGCTATAAAAAAGGAAATTACAAGCAAGTTCAATAAAGAGACCCACTGTAAAAAGGCGTTTCTTTCGGGGTTTTTACGTGGTGAAGGTGTTTTATTTGAACAAGACGGTCAAATCGGCTTAGAGTTAAGGTGTTCTAATGCCGAAGCCAAAAGTTTAATCGTTGAATACGTAAAATCGTTGTACGGTATAGTGCCTGCTTCTAAGGACGGTGGTACGGGCAAAAAGCAAACGTTAACCATCTACGGTCAAGACACCGTTGATATTTTAGAAGATTTGCAGGTATTTAAAATCGTTGACGGCGAATATGCCGTTAACTTTGATTTGTATAGTGGTGTAATTACTCAAAAGGACTGTTGTTTGCGTGCGTTTTTTAGGGGGCTATTCTTGGCTTCGGGCAGTTGCACCGTTCCATCTAAAGAACATGGTGGAAACACAAAGTATCATTTAGAAATTTCCTTTTCGCACTCTGCAACGGCACAAGCCACTGCGGAAAAACTTCGCAAGTTCGATATTGACTGCAAAATTACACGCAGAAAAGAAAGCTTTATTGTATACGTTAAAAGTGCTGAGGCGATTAAGGACTTTTTGGCGTTTTTACCTGCACCTATTTCTGTTATAAAGTTTATGGACCTTATGATTGAAAGGGAAATTTCAAATAGAACTAACCGTCAAAATAATTGCATAGTAAGTAATATTGGCAAGCAAGTTGACGCATCTATAAAACAGGTTGAAGCAATTAAAAAACTGCAAAACAGCAGTTTATGGGCTACGATTTCAACCGACCTAAAAACAACCGCTAATGCAAGGGTTGAATTTTCTGAAGATACGCTTTTAGAACTTGCTCAAAAACTAAACGTAAGCAAAAGTTGCTTAAATCACAGATTGAGAAAGATAGTTGACTTAGCGAGTCGACTTTAAGGGGAAACATGGCAGATTTCGTTCACTTACACGTTCATACTGAATACAGTCTTTTAGACGGTGCAACCCGTATAGACGAAGTTTTTAAGGCGTGCCGTAAAAAAGGCATGCACGCTTTAGCTATAACCGACCACGGCAATATGTTTGGTACGCTTTATTTTGCAGAGTGTGCAAAAAAGGCGTATATGTCTGCTTTAAAGAACGGCGAAACCGAAGAGCAAGCCAAAATGCAACCTATTATCGGTTGTGAAATGTACGTTTGCGACGACCACCTTAAAAAAGAAGATAGGGATTACGACCACTTAATTTTGCTTTGCAAAAATAAAAAGGGTTACAAAAACCTTATTAAATTAGATTCTATCGCTTTCGTCGATGGCTTTTATAGAAAACCGAGAATAGACTATAAACTTTTAGCAAAGCATAGCGAAGGGCTTGTGTGCCTTTCAGCGTGCTTGCAGGGTAGAGTGGCAAAAAGGTTGGTTCAATACGATTACGACGGCGCATATAAAGCAGCGCAAATGCTTAAAGATATCTTTAAGGATGATTTTTATATTGAAATTCAAGACCACGGCTTAGAAGACCAAAGGCGAATAAACCCCTTGCTTATAAAACTTGCGGGTGAACTTGGCATAGAACTGGTTGCCACGAACGACGTGCATTATATAGAGCGTGAAGACGCCGAAGTTCAAGACGTAGTAGCGTGCATAAGCACCAAAGCCACCATTGACGACCCCACTAGATTTAAGATGGATACCGAAGAAGCCTACCTTAAATCGCCACAAGAAATGGCAGATTTGTTTAAACATATTCCACAAGCTATTACCAACACCTTGGTTATTGCCGATAAGTGTAACGAAGAACCTATTTTCGACTTAAATAACAAATGCGAGCCTATTAGAGATAATTCTCTAATACCCGGCTATGTACCCGATAACGGACAGTCTTCTTACGAGTTCTTAAAAGACCTTGCTGAAAAGGGGTTAAAAGAACGTTATCCCGTAATAGATGACGTTATACGTGAAAGGTTTAACTACGAACTTGAAACCATACACGGTATGGGTTACGTTGAATATTATCTTATCGTTTGGGACTTTATTAACTACGCAAAAAGCATAGGCATATCGGTTGGTGCGGGGCGTGGTAGTGGTGTTTCTTCAATTATAGCCTATTCAGTTGGTATTACCGACGTTGACCCATTAAAATATGACTTGGTATTCGAACGCTTTCTTAACAAGGAAAGGGTTAGTATGCCAGACTTTGATATTGACTTCCAAGACGACCGTCGTGGCGAAGTAGTTGAATACGTGCGTAACAAATACGGCTTTGACAAAGTTGCACAGATTGTAACGTTTGGCACTTTGGCGGGTCGTGCTGCTATTAAAGACGTTGGCAGGGTTTTCCGTGTTCCTTATTCAGAGACCGACAAGATAACCAAACTTATGGACGGCAAAAGCAGTATTAGTGAAAGTTTTGGTTTTAAGAAGAATAAAGACGGCGAAGACGTAAGCGTAAAGGAACTTAAAGAGCTTTACGAACAAGATGAAAATCTTAAAAAGGTAGTCGACATGGCTATCCGTGTTGAAGATATGCCAAGACAAACGGGCATGCACGCAGCGGGCGTGGTTATATGCGCTAAGCCCATTGCTGACAACGTACCCCTTCAACGCCGTGACGAAGACGTTACGACGCAATTCGATATGAAGGAAGTTGAACAACTTGGTATGCTTAAAATGGACTTCCTTGGTTTAAGAACGCTTACCGATATTGCAAAAGCAAAGCAATATATAAAAGAAGATTTTGGCGTCGAGTTAGACTTCCACAAACTTGGTTACGAAGACGACGAAGTGTATAAACTCATAAGCGAAGGGGAAACGGACGCCGTATTCCAACTTGAAAGCCCCGGCATGAAGCGTTTTATGAGAGATTTAAAGCCTTCAACGTTTGAAGATATTATAGCAGGTATTTCAATGTATAGACCTGGTCCTATGGACTCTATACCGACATACGTTAAGTATAAACACAACCCCGAAACTATTAGGTACAAGCACCCGTTGTTAGAGCCTATCTTAAAGGCTACCTACGGCGTACTTATTTATCAAGAACAAGTTATGCAAATTTGTCAAAAGGTCGGCGGGTTCTCTCTTGGTCAGTCGGATATAGTTCGTAGGGCAATGGGTAAGAAGAACGTTGATGAAATGGCAAGGCAGAAAAAAATATTTATAGAAGGCGGTGTTAGTGAAAAGGGTGACCCAATACCCGGTGCGGTAGCAAACGGCGTTCCTGTGGAAATCGCTACAGAAGTTTTTGATGAAATGGCAGGCTTTGCAAAGTATGCTTTCAACAAGTCGCACGCAGCAGCGTATGCCGTGCTGGCATATCAAACGGCATACTTAAAAAGATATTACCCCGTAGAATTTTTTGCTTCAATTTTAAACAACCGTTTAGATAAGATTGAAGAAACTTCTAAATATCTAACCTACGTTAAAAGCAAGGGTATAAACGTTTATCCACCAAACATAAATAAGTCCGTTGCTTACTTTAAGTGTGAAAACGGCGGGCTACGTTTTGGTTTAGTTGGTCTTAAAAACGTAGGTCTTGGCGTTATCAATGCAATTGTTGAAGAACGCAATAAAAAGGGTGAATTTACTTCTTTTGAAGACTTTATTAACCGCACTTCAACTTTTGGTATAAATAAAAGACTTGTTGAAAGTTTAATTCTTGCAGGTGCTTTTGATATTTTTGGAATTACAAGGCGTTCGCTTATGAGCGTTTACGCCGACTATATGGATAGAATTGCTGAAAGCAATAAGAAGAAAAATCAATTCCAAATAAGCTTATTCGGTACGCTTTTAGATGAGGACGAGGGACTAAAAATCGAGTATCCCGATTTGCCCGAATTTTCTTCAAAGGAAAAACTTATAAACGAAAAAGCCGTGCTTGGCATATATCTTTCGGGACATCCGCTAAGTGACTATAAGGAGCAATTTGATAAGTTCTCTTTTAATACGAGCGTGTTAGACTTCTATGAGGAAGATGAAGAACAAAATAGAACTTACACTGAAATTCAAGAAGGGCAACACGTCATCATGGGCGGAATCATTTCCGAATATAAACGCTTGTCGACCAAGAGTGGTTCTACTATGGCGTTCTTAAAAGTGGAAGACGTTTACGGGCAAATAGAAGTTATAGTTTTCCCAAAAGTATTTGAAAAAGCAAGAACGCTGATTAACGAAGAACAAATCGTACGTGTTAGTGGAAAACTTCAGGTAAAAGATAATCTTCCACAAATAATTGCCGACGACATATCTGAATTAGAGATTGCCGAGCAGAACGTTGAAGAAGAAAAAGAGTATATGGGCGTAATTATACCCGACGGCAAGGAAGACTTATTAGATAACGTTTTAGACGTTCTTGAAAGTTACCCTGGGGAAATAGTTGTAGTCATAGCAATGGGTGGCAAAAAGTACAACCCGCATTTATCGGTAAGACGATGCGAAGGTTTACTGAGTGAACTTAAAAACTATATCACAGAGTCAGACGTCATATTTTTTAGAAAAAAATCTAATTAAAAGGGTGTAAAAAAGTAGATTAAATTACGGTAATGTGATAAAATAAAACGGTAGAATATAGGAGGGCTTTCTTTATGGAACGTATAGCGGTTTTAACCAGTGGTGGCGACGCTCCCGGCATGAACGCTTGTATTAGGGCGGTAGTACGTACCGCACTAAATTACAAAATGGATATTTACGGAATTGAAAGGGGTTATGCTGGCCTTATTAAAGGTGAAATTACAAGGCTTGGCTCTCGTTCGGTTTCTGATATGATTCATAAGGGCGGTACTTTTTTAAAAACCGCACGTTGTAATGAATTTAAGGATATAGAAGTTCAAAAACAGGCGGCGGAAGCGCTTTCTGCGTTCGGTATTGACGCTTTAGTAGTTATTGGTGGCGACGGTACGCTTCGTGGCGCTAAAGATTTAAGCGAAAATTGTGGCGTTAAAGTTATGGGTATACCCGCAACTATTGATAACGACCTTGCTTACACAGACTTTACTGTTGGCTTTGACACTGCGGTAAACACCGTTCTTGGTGCAATCAACAACCTTCGTGATACTATGCACTCTCACGATAGGGTAAGCCTTCTTGAAGTTATGGGGCGTCATTGTGGTGACATTGCCCTTTACGCAGGTATGGCAGGTGGTGCGGAATATATTTTAGTTCCTGAAATCCCTTACGACCTTGATGAAATTGCTAATAAGATTAAGAAGAGTTATTTAAGGGGTAAAACTTCTAATATGATAATCTTAGCAGAAGGTGCTGGCAATAGAGATGAGATTGCCAAAATCGTTGCCGAAAAAAGCGGTATAAGCGTTAAGGTTAACAACTTTGGTTATATACAAAGGGGTGGCTCGCCAAATATGGCTGACCGAGTCCTAGCGGCACGCTTTGGCTATAAAGCCGTTGAATTAATTAAGCAGGGCAGTGAAAGTTGTGCTATCGGTATTAAAAATAATGAAGTTATTACCGTGCCCTTTAACGAAGTTTCAAAGGTTGAAAAGAAATTTAATACGAGATTGTATAATATTGCTCATGTACTGAGCTTATAAATAACACTAAAGGAGTTATAAAATGAAAGGTTTAAAAGGTGCATTAGTTTTTGCACAATCAGGTGGCCCCACTTCAGTTATTAACGCAAGTGCGGCAGGCGTTTTTTTGGAAGGTTTAGATAGCGATTGCATTACTGCCGTTTATGGTGCTGCACACGGTATTCGTGGTATCTTAAACGAAGAAATGTATGATATTTCTAAGGAAGATAGGGAAGAACTTCTTCTTTTAAAGAACACCCCTTCTTCAGCACTCGGTTCAGTTAGATATAAACTTAAAGATGCAAGCATTGATGATACCGATTATAAAAGGCTTTTAGAAGTTTTTAAAAAGTACGACGTTCGTTATTTCTTCTATAACGGTGGTAACGACAGTATGGATACTTGCAATAAGATTAGTAAGTATATGGCAAAATCGGGTTACGATATCAACGTTATCGGTGTTCCAAAGACCATTGATAACGACTTGTTTGGTACAGACCACTGCCCAGGCTTTGCTTCTGCCGCTAAGTATATCGCAACCACTATTATGGAAATTAATTTAGACGCTAAGGTTTACGATACGCCTATGGTATGTGTTATTGAAGCTATGGGTAGAAATGCTGGTTGGCTTACCGCTTCTGCAGCGCTTGCCGGTGCACAAGGCTACGGCGCAGACCTTATATATCTTCCCGAAGTAGACTTTGACGTTGATAAATTCGTTAAAGACGTTAAGGAAGTTTGTGCTAAAAACAACAATAAGTGTATCGCAGTAGTATCTGAAGGTATTCACGATAAAGACGGCGTTCTTATTTGTGAAAAACTTGGTGAAGTAGGCGCAAGGGATAGCTTTGGCCACGCACAACTTGGTGGTGTCGCAGCAACTTTGGCTAACTTAATTAAGGCGGAAACTGGATATAAGACTCGTGCGGTTGAACTTTCATTAATGCAAAGATGCGCTGCACACGTTGCAAGTAAGACCGACGTTGAAGAAACTTTTGAAGCTGGTAAGAGAGCAGTTCGTGCAGCAGTAGAAGGCGAAACCGATAAAATGGTTTGTTACGCAAGGGCAGAAGGCGACGAATATAAGTGTGAATACAAGTTGTTGCCTTTAGAGCTTGCCGCTAATACCGAAAAAACCGTTCCATTAGAGTGGATAATTAATAACGGCACAGGTATTTCTGACGAATTCGTTAAGTACGCTATGCCATTAATTCAAGGCGAAGCCAATATGAAGAAGGAAAACGGTCTTCCACGCTTTGCTAAACTCAAAAAGGTTTTCGTTGAAAAACGTTAGTAAATTTCAAACGATTTTACTTTGTTAAATGTCCGACCCGTCAGGGTCGGATATTTTTTTGAAAAAAATTTAAAAAATGCCTTTCAAATAATTGACAACGTATAGTCGTAATAATATAATATATTCATCAATTCGGTTTAGATTTATTAAACTTTTTGTTAATAATCTCTAAACCTTGGGGGCAAATATGTTGCTTGGTGAAAAAATCAAGGAATTAAGGCTATCAAACGAACTTACTCAAGAAGAGCTTGCCGATAGATGCGAACTCACAAAGGGCTATATATCGCAGTTAGAAAACGATTTAACCAGCCCTTCGATTGCTACGCTTATTGACATTTTGCAAGCCTTAGGAACGAATCTAAAAGAATTCTTTTCGGATATCGATAATGAAGAAAAGATTACCTTTAATAAAAATGAATTTATAGAAAAGGTTGCCGATAGTTATACGCTTAATTGGCTTGTGCCAAATGCGCAAAAAAATATGATGGAACCTATTCATATAATTCTTCATCCAAACGGTCAGACTGATGAAGATATCCCGCACGAAGGGGAAGAGTTTGGCTACGTTATTAAAGGCGAAATAGTATTAGTATTAGGTAAAAAACGAGTCAAGGTTAAAAAGGGCGAAAGTTTTTATTTTACAGCAAATAAAATGCACAAAATTTTAAATAAGTCGAACAAAGAAGCAGAGTTTATCTGGGTGTCATCACCGCCTTCTTTTTAATAATGGATATAAGAGAGTTTAGTATGAGCAAGAATACCAATGAAAAGTTAATTGAATTAGTTGACCTTACCCGTGAATTTGACGACGGCATGCGTGCCGTAGATAACGTTAATTTATACGTTCGTCGTGGTGAGTTTGTAACCTTTTTAGGTCCGTCAGGTTGTGGTAAAACTACCACCCTTCGCATGATTGCGGGCTTTGATAAACCTACTTCAGGTAAAATATTACTTAACGGTCAAGATATAAGCGTTTTACCACCTAACAAACGCCCCATAAACACCGTTTTTCAAAGATACGCACTTTTCCCGCACTACAACGTTTTTGACAACGTTGCGTTTGGTCTTAAACTTAAAAAAGTTAAAGTTACGTACCAAGATAAAGACGGAAAAGAGTTTGAAAGAGTAGAAAAGCTTTCAAAAAAAGTTATTGCCCAAAAGGTTGAAAAGGCGTTAAAAATGGTTGACCTTGAAGGCTTTGAAAAACGTAGTATATCAACCCTTTCAGGTGGTCAACAACAAAGGGTTGCCATTGCACGTGCGCTTGTTAACGAGCCTGAAATTCTTCTATTAGACGAACCTTTGGGTGCATTAGACCTTAAAATGCGTAAAGATATGCAACTGGAACTTAAAGAAATGCACCGTAAACTTGGCATAACCTTTATCTACGTTACTCACGACCAAGAAGAAGCGCTTACTATGAGTGATACAATCGTTGTAATGAAGGACGGCGTTATTCAACAAGTGGGTAGTCCAACCGACATTTATAACGAACCTAAAAACTCTTTCGTTGCGGACTTTATAGGTGAAAGCAACATTTTCTCTGGCACGATGGTAGGTGATAGGAAGGTTAAATTTATCGGCACGACTTTTGACTGTGTAGACGACTTTGCTAAAAACGAAAAGGTTGACGTTGTTGTTCGCCCCGAAGATATCTTCTTGATGGATGAAGACAAAGGTCAGGTTAAAGGTAAAATTATATCTTCAATCTTTAAGGGCATGCACTATGAGATGGTTATGCTCGTTGGTAAAACCGAAGTGGTTATTCAAGATACCATTGAAAGAAAGGTCGGTGAAAAGGTTAGTATAATTATTAAGCCAAGCGATATTCATATAATGGCTAAAGAGTTTTCTTCAAACAAATACGACGGCTACATCACTAAACGTAACACCGTTTGCTTTGGCGACGGCGAATTTGAGTGTGACGTTACGCAATTATACGAAGGCTCTTTCCTTGATGAAGAAGGTTATCTTATCACTATGGAAGGCGAAAAAATCGACCTTACCGACGTTGACGTTAACGTTGAGGTTGGCTTAAAAGATATTGAAATTTCCGACGACGACTCGTTGGGCGGAGCAGTAGGTAATATTATTTCAATAATCTATAAAGGCGACCACTATCAACTTATAGTTAGAACTGACGAAGAGGAAGAGGACTACGTTCTCGATACCGAATACACTTGGAACGAAAACGATAGGGTATCGGTAATTATCCCTAAAGATAAAATTAAACTCTCTCTTAAACAGGAGATTAAACGATGATAGAGCAAGTTAGCATTAAAAACAAACGCTCTTTTCACTTTGGCTTTTCAAGGAAGCAACTATGTGTTCCTTACGGAGTGTTTTTAGCGTTTTTCGTAATAATACCGCTTGTTCTAATTGTCGTTTACGCATTTACCGACGCTGACGGCGGTTTTAGTATTAGTAACTTTATAAAGTTCTTTTCAAGTTCAACCACTATTTCAACGCTAATTATAAGCGTGTTAATAGCGCTTGCAACTACGCTTATCTGTATTTTGCTTGCCTACCCACTTGCTTATATTCTTGCAAGAAGCAACCTTAACCGTGGTGGCACGCTTCTTCTACTTTTTATCGTGCCTATGTGGATAAACTTCGTATTAAGGGCTATGGCAATGAAGGACTTGCTTACCTTAATCGGCGTGTTTGGATTTAACAACTACGTAAACGTTGTTATAGGTATGGTGTACGACTACTTGCCGTTTATGATTTTGCCCATATATACCGTACTTGTTAAAATGGATAAAAGTTTAATAGAAGCAAGTAAAGATTTAGGTGCAAGCCCACTAAAAACCTTTACTAAGGTGACCTTGCCATTATCTATGTCTGGCGTGGCAAGTGGCGTAACGATGGTATTTATGCCCACGATGACTTGCTACGTAATCTCCGACACTTTTGGTAACGGTTTAATAACCATTATTGGTAAACTTATCGACGAACAGTTTACTACCTTCCAAAACTGGAATTTGGGCTCTGCAATGGCGATGGTGCTTTTAGTGGTTATGCTCGTTTCTATGTGGGTAACGGGGGCGTTTAAAAACGAAGACGCAAGGGGGGCTAACTTATAATGAGAAAGTTTTTACAAATTTTTTACGTAGCCCTAATACTTTTGTTTATATATGCACCGATTTTCACGCTTGTGCTTTATAGCTTTGTTGATACACCAATCGTTAGTATTCAAGAAGCCTTGCGAATAGGGTTTTCGTTTGAACTGTATAAGAAGTTGTTCAGTGACCCCGCTCTTATGAAAATCGTTTGGGACACCTTGATTTTAGCAGGCGTTGTTGCAGTGCTTGCAACCTTGCTTGGCACTGCGGGCGCAATTGGAATTTATTACAGTAAGGGTAAGTTTGGTAAAATGGTTTCCGCTACTTCAAGAATACCGGTAATCAACGCCGAAATAGTTACTGCCGTTGCGTTAGTGTTATTATTTTCACTAATATTTACTGAAAGCCGTTCTTATTTTGCTATGATTGTTGGGCATTTGGTTATAACTACGCCTTTCGTGGTGTTATCGGTTATACCAAAACTTCAACAAATGGATAGCAACCTATACGAAGCCGCATTAGACCTTGGCGCTTCGCCTTTTAAGGCACTCGTTAAGGTTGTCGTTCCCGAAATATTGCCAGGGGTACTAAGTGGTTTTATGCTTGCAATAACCCTGTCGCTTGACGACTATATTATTTCGGCATACACACGCCCCGCAGGTTTTGATACAATTTCTACCTACGTTTACGGGGCTATGGCTAAGTCTAACGCCAACTCATCGCTTCCAGCTCTAAGGGCACTTTCGGCAATCATATTCGTAGTAATTATTTTAGTTGTTGTTGCAAAAAACATATATTCACGCAGAAAGGAGAGTAGATAATGAAAAAATTGTTTTCCTTTTTATTGGTGTTGATAATGTGTTTGCCGACGATAGGTCTTTTCGGCTGTGGCAATAGTAACGACGACGCTAAAGTTATAAGAGTTTGTAACTGCGAAGACTATATTGACGAAGATTTGCTTGCAGAATTTACCGAAGAAACGGGTATAGAAGTTATATATTCCACCTATGGTACGAACGAAAACTTGTATAACGAATTGGTAATAAACCCAAATAGTTACGATTTGGTCGTTCCGTCAGAATATATGATTGAAAAACTTGCCGTTGAAGGCAGAATTCAAAAACTTGATTTTACAAAACTTGCGGACTATAAAAATAATCTTTCAGGCTATATTCAAGGTCGTTTAGATGAGATAGAAATTAAAGACGGCGATTATAAAGGCTCGTCTATATCAGATTTTATGGTTGGTTATATGTGGGGGACGATGGGGTGGGTATTTAATACCGATACCGTTAGCGTTTACGACGTAAGTTCTTGGCACGGTGTTTTTGAAAACCCTGCACTTTCTAAACGAATTACAATAAAAGACGCCGTAAGGGACTCTTATTTAGTAGGCTTAGCAATGACCTACGAAGACCAACTTAAAGCGTGTACGTCGACTGAGGAAATTTCAAGAATTCTTAATAATACAGAACAGACGGCAATTGACGCAGTAGGCAAAACGCTTATATCCTTAAAACCAATGCTTTACGGCTTTGAAGTGGATAGTGGTAAAAACGATATAGTTTTAGGCAATATCGACGCCTACGTTGCTTGGAGTGGCGACGCAGCATACGCTATTGACGTTGCTTCTGGCGAAGTAGAAGACGAAGACGGCACGTTTGTTGAGAATACAAGAAGTTTAAGTTATTATATTCCAGACGAAGGTAGTAACATTTGGTTTGACGGCTTTGTAATGCCGTCGGGTAGTACCAATTACGATGCCGTGTATAAGTTTTTAGAGTTTATTTCACGCCCCTCAAGTGTATACCGTAATATGAACTATACGGGCTATACCAGTATGATTGCTTCCGGTGAGTTTGAAATGGAAGACGAAGAAACGGGCATTCCGTATACTACAGACTTGTTTAGCGAAATTGTTATTGGTTGGTTTGACGAGTCGGGAGATTTAGCAGTAGGGGAAGGCATAGAAGTCGACCTATCATATTTCTTTGGCGATAACGATGAACATACCGTAATCGTGTCTGAAGAAGGCTACGGTAGGTTGATGGCGCAATACCCAGAAGAAAAGATTGTTAATCGCTGTGCGGTTATGAGTTATTTTGATAACGACACCCTAATGAGCGTTAACGAAATGTGGGAAAAGGTTAAAGGCGAAACCTTTCCAACGTGGGCTATTATATTGACCGTGTGCTTGGTTGTAGTGCTTGCGCTAATTATCTTGGCGTTCAGATTTAAAGATAAACTAACTTGGCTAAAGTTGCCAGAAAGAAAACCATACGCTGAGCGTAAAGGATTAAAAGTAATAAAAATTGAAGAAATAGATAAATAACAACAAAAAACACCTTGCATTGCAAGGTGTTTTTTCTTTTTAATAATCCCACTTGGGTATGTAAGACGTGTTTGCACTTTTACCGTCTTGATAAAAGGCTTTTTCTATGCCTAAATTTAAGGCGTAATCTATTACCGTATCGTATTCACGCTTGGTAAGTTTTCGTTTTAATTCGGGGAAAGCGTCAATTTCACCATAGGGGGTATATTGACTCATAATATTTATATATGCTTTATCTTTAAAAGGAGCAAACCAATCTAAAGCCCTTTTACTATCCAAAACGCCTTGTGGCAAAACTAAATGCCTAACAATAGTGCCTGAAACCATTTTGCCGTCGACATTAAATTTTAAGGGTTTATTCATCATAAACTCTAAGGCTTTACTCGCTATTTGAAAGTAATTTTCCTTACCCGTATATCTTTTTGATAGAAAGGGGGAAACAAACTTCATATCCGGCAAATATACGTCAACGTACGGGTCAATTTTGTTTAAGGTGGATAAATTTTCGTATCCGTGTGTGTTGTATACTACGGGAATCTTGGGCTTATAAACGTTAAGCGCACTAATAATTTTATCAGCGTAGTGGGTGGGGTTTACTAAGTTAATATTATCTGCACCCATTTGTTCTAATTGCTTAAATATATCCGCAAGTTCGCTAACGCCTATATCCTTACCGGTCTTGTTGCGAGAAACGGGGTAGTTTTGGCAAAATACACATTTGAGTGAGCAACCGCAAAAGAATACAGTGCCCGACCCGTTTTTATGTGATATGCAAGGCTCTTCAAATTGGTGTAAATAAAACTTTGCTATTTTAATCTTGCCGTTCGTGCCACAAGCACCTTCAAGAAGTGCTTTATCTATTTGGCAAGCGTTAGGGCATAGTGAACAAAAACTACTCAAGTTCAAAAGCCCCCGTGTATAATTGATAGTATTTGCCTTGTTTTTCAATTAATTCTTTGTGAGTGCCACGTTCTATAATAACGCCGTTTTCTAACACCATAATAACGTCTGAATTTTGCACGGTAGAAAGCCTATGTGCTATAACGAAAACCGTTCTTCCTTCCATAAGTCTATCAGTGCCTTTTTGTACTAACGCTTCAGTACGTGTGTCGATTGAAGAAGTTGCTTCATCCAAAATCATAACGGGTGCATCTTTAACGGCTGCACGTGCTATTGATAAAAGTTGGCGTTGACCTTGGGATAGGTTTGCGCCGTCAGCAGTAAGCATGGTGTTATAGCCGTTGGGAAGACGTGTAATAAAATCGTGTGCATAAGCGAGTTTGGCTGCTTCAATGCACTCTTCGTCGGTTGCTTCAAGTCTACCATAACGAATATTGTCCATAACCGTTCCGGTAAATAGGTTTGTATCTTGCAAAACGATACCAAGTGAACGTCTTAAATCTGCCTTTTTAATTTTATTAATGTTTATACCGTCATAACGAATTTTGCCGTCGGCAATATCGTAAAAGCGGTTAATAAGGTTAGTTATAGTAGTTTTGCCCGCACCCGTAGCACCTACGAAAGCAATGCGTTGACCGGGATTTGCGTAAAGGCTTACGTCGTGCAGAACAATTTTGTCTTCAGTGTATCCAAAGTCAACGTCATACATTTGAATATCGCCTTTAAGTTCGGTATAGGTGATAGTGCCGTCGGCTTTGTGTGGGTGTTTCCACGCCCAATGACCGGTGCGTTCAGCACATTCTTCAATTGTGCCGTCGGGGTGAATTTTGCATCTGACGAGCGTTACGTATCCATCGTCAGTTTCGACGGGTTCGTCTAATATTTCAAACAACCTTGAAGCACCGGCTAAACCCATTACTATTGAGTTTATTTGTTGAGAACTTTGACTAACGTTGCCCGTAAATTGCTTGCTTATGGGTAAGAAAGATATTATAGTAATCAAAAATACGGTTGAGTCACGCTCTATGCCCGTTACCGAAACGTTGGGCACGTTTAGTGCAACCAAAAGTCCACCAACGAAAGCAAGCAAAACGTATAAAATATTACCGATATTACCCATTATAGGCATCAAGATATTGGCAAAAGTGTGAGCGCTCGTTGCATCTTTGCAAAGGTTGTCGTTTTTAACGTCGAAGTCTTTTTTAGATTGTTCTTCGTGGCAAAAAACTTTAATAACTTTTTGACCTTGAATCATCTCTTGGATAAAACCTTCTTCTTCGCCAAGAGATTTTTGTTGTTTAACGAAATATTTTGCGCTGTTACCACCAACAGTTTTTGTTACTAAGAACATAAAACCAACGCCAATAAACATAACGAGAGATAGCCAAATACTTTTAGTAAACATAATAACCAGAAGCGTGGTTATGCTAATAAGCGATTGGAAAAGGTGGGGGATGCTTTGAGAAACTAATTGGCGAAGTGCGTCGGTATCGTTAGTGTAAGAACTCATAATATCACCCGTTAGGTGCGTATCAAAATACTTAACGGGAAGCGACTGCATCTTGTTAAACACCTTAGTTCTTACCTGATGTAAAAATCTTTGGGTAATAATTGCCATAAGGCGAGTTTGTATAAAATTAGAAAGTATACATACGCCGTAGACAGCGCCCATCATTAAAAATAACTTTATAAGTCTATCAAGAACGGTGTTTAAGTTTGTTTGAACGCCTTCATTAATGAGCGTTAGAAAGTATTCTAAGAAAATAGAGTTGGCAACGCCGGTAACTGCTGCTAAAAATAGGCAAATAAACGTAATAATAAGGTAGCGTTTATTTTGTTCAAACAACATATTTAGCAGTCTTTTAAGCGTGCCCTTTTTTGCTTTAGGTCTTGGACCGCCTTTCATTTGTTTACCACCCTTAGGCATACTAAAACTTCTAGCCATTATTTTCACCTGCCTTTGCCACGTCGTTACCAGTTGCCTTTGCATTGTTTTGCGAATAATACAACTCTTGATAAATAGCGTTATTTTTAAGCAAATTGTCGTGCGTGTCGCAAGCGGTAATTCTGCCGTTGTCCATAATAACTATTTTGTCGGCGTCTTGTATTGAAGCAATTCTTTGTGCAATTATAATCTTGGTGGTTTGGGGAAGATACTCTCTAAACGCCTTTCTTATTAAAGCATCGGTTTTAGTGTCAACCGCACTCGTAGAGTCGTCTAAAATTAGTATTTTAGGGTTTTTAAGAAGTGCCCTAGCAATACAAAGCCTTTGTTTTTGTCCGCCCGAAACGTTAGCACCGCCTTGTTCAATGTGCCTATCTAAACTCAAACTGTCTATCTGTGCAAGTTTCATAGCGTGCAAAAGTTCTTGGTCGGAAGCGTCTTTGTTGCCCCACTTCAAGTTTTCACGGATAGTGCCGGAAAACAACAC
This sequence comes from Christensenellaceae bacterium, assembly GCA_045542055.1. Taxonomy (GTDB): domain Bacteria; phylum Bacillota; class Clostridia; order Christensenellales; family Borkfalkiaceae; genus UBA1259. The sequence goes on from JAZQKH010000019.1 coordinate 21,356, forward strand.
GTTCTTTTGTAATACAACTGAAACGCTATTGCGCAAACTGTCAATGTCATAATCTTTAACGTTTTTGCCAGCAACCTTAACTATGCCACAGTCAACGTCGTAAAGACGGGGTATAAGGTTTACGAGCGTAGTTTTGCTCGAACCCGTTGAACCTATAATGCCAACCGTTTCACCCGAATTTATGCTTAGGTTAACGTCGGACAAAGCGTATTTTTCGGCATCTTTAAAGTATTTAAAACAAACGTTTTCAAAACTAACGCTACCGTCGGGAATTTCATAAATAGGGTTAGGGGGCGTGGTTATGCTACTTTCTTCGGTAAGCACTTCGGCTATACGTTTACAACTTGCTGTTGACATTAGTAACATTACTAATATCATTGAAAGCATCATCAAACTCATAAGCATTTGGAACGAATAAGTCATAAAACTTTGAAGTTCAGTCCATTTAAGCAGTGTTTCTTTTGAGTTGATAATCATTATAGAACCAACGATATAAATTGCAATTAACCCACCGTAAGAGCAAAAGTTCATAAGGGGCGTATTTAATGCAACTAATTTTTCAGCTTTAGTAAAGTCGTCTGCAACGTTTGAAGACGCTTTGCCAAATTTTTGTTTTTCGTAGTCTTCTCTTACGTAAGATTTAACTACACGCATACCACGAATATTTTCTTCAACTGACTCGTTGAGTTTGTCGTATTTTTTGAAAATTCTATTAAAGAAAGGGATTGCCTTTCGCATTATCAGTATCAAACCAACTGCTAAAACGGGGGTTGTGCATAAAAAGATTAACGCCATCTTTGCATTTAGAACGAAAGACATGGTTAAAGAAAATATGAGCATAAATGGCGAACGTACGGCAGTTCTAATAATCATCATATAACTCATCTCAACGTTGGTGACGTCGGTAGTCATACGAGTAACTAAACTTGAAGTAGAAAATTTATCTATATTAGAAAAGGAAAAACCTTGGATTCTATAATACATATCTTTTCTTAAATTTTTAGCAAAGCCACTTGATGCTATTGCGCAAAATTTACCCGAAAGTGCACCGCACGTGAGTGATAAAAATGCACATAAAACAAGCAGACCACCAAAACAAAGTATGGTAGTTAAAAGTTCAGGCCTGCCATCGGGGGATATTACGTGAAGAATAGTATTTACTAACGCCGAGGGTTGTTCGGTAGGATTTTCGGTCGAAAGATAACGCATTGCTTCAAGTAATAAACTCATAACGAAAGGAATTAAACACTCCAAAACCACTTCCATCGCAATAAATAGCGGTGCAAGCAGTGAGGGCTTTTTGTATTCACGAATAGAGCGGGCAATAGTTTTAACGGAAGCGCCTAAACTCATTTGGGTAGAATCTTTATTGCTCACAAAAAATCTCCTTTAACTTTAATGAATAGATTTTAGTACTACGAAATTAAATAAACCTTGAAAAAAGGTTGCCTAAACTTGATTGTTTAGTTTAACTACTTAACTATTATTATATTATTTTTATATAAAATAATCAAATAAAGTATATGCCAAATTCCCGTGTTGTGTCAAACGTATTATGAAAAAATTGGTTAAAAGTTTTTAAAATTTTTATACAATAAACTGATTGAAATTTTTCGACATAAAATATAGTCCTTTAACTTGGTTATATACATAAATGCGTTTGACACAAACTGCTAAATAGTGTATAATTATTCGGTACGAATTATAACCACAAAAGATAGGTGACTTTATGAAGTATTTTTTTACAAGTGAGAGTGTAACGAGCGGGCATCCTGATAAAGTTTGCGATATGATTTCCGATGCAATTTTGGACGCATATTTAACACAAGACCCATATTCAAGGGTTGCTTGTGAATGCTCTGCGACTACCGACTTTTTGTTAATTATGGGTGAGATTACGTCTAACGCTATCGTCGACGTTGAAAGTGTTGCACGAAAGGTTATTTCTGAAATAGGCTATAACGATAGTTCGGTTGGTTTTTCTGCACAAGACGTTAAGATTTTAGTTAAGCTTAACAAACAGAGTGCAGATATTGCCATGGGTGTTGACGATTCACACGAGTTTAAACTTGGTGGCGACGCTTTTGACAAAATTGGTGCGGGCGACCAAGGTTTAATGTTCGGCTATGCTTGTGACGAAACTGATGAACTTATGCCACTTCCAATAGTTTTGGCACATAAAATGTGTAAAGAACTTGAAGAAGTTAGAAAGAGTGGCGAACTTAACTATCTTCGCCCAGACGGAAAGGGGCAAGTTACCGTAGAATACGAAAGTGGAAAACCCAAGAGAATTGAAACGGTCGTTCTTTCTTCTCAGCACGATAGTACGGTAACTACCTATCAACTTCGTGAAGATTTGAAAAAGTTCGTAATTGACAGCGTTATCCCTTCAGAGTTGCTTGACGAAAACACTAAATATTTCATCAACCCAACGGGTAGATTTGAAATAGGTGGTCCTAACGGCGATAGCGGACTTACTGGTAGAAAGATTATCGTTGACACTTACGGTGGTAGATGTCCACACGGTGGCGGTGCTTTCTCTGGTAAAGACCCAACTAAAGTTGATAGGTCGGCAACCTATATGGCAAGATACGTTTGCAAAAACGTAGTTGCTTCCGGACTTGCTAAAGAGTGTCAAATTCAAGTTGCTTACGCAATAGGTGTGGCTAAACCCGTGTCAGTTAACGTAAAAACCTTTGGTACGGGCAAACTTTCAGACGATAAACTTGCTGAAATAATCGTTAATGAATTCGATTTACGTCCCGCAGCAATCATTGATAAACTGCAACTTAGAAGCCCCGTGTTTTCAAAGACTGCGTCTTACGGTCATTTTGGTCAACAAGGTTTTGCTTGGGAACAAACGGATAGGGCTGAAAGTCTTAAAAAATATTTATAATGGGCGTTATTGTCAAACTTAAAAGGTTTATAAACGAATATTTTTTTAACGAAAAGTGGTGTTGTAACGTTTGTGGTAAGGAAATATTTAACGATAAGTATTTTTGCGATGAGTGTGAAAAGACTTTGCCTTATAACGACGGGCACGTGTGCGAACATTGTGGCAGAAAGGTTATTGCACCCGAGCCCTATTGTTCCACTTGTAAAGGTGCGCTTACGTCGCTTGATAAGTGTAGAAGTGCGTTCGTGTATCAAAAGCCTATAAATCATTTGATTCAAAATGCAAAATATAACGGAAACAAGTATTTGCTAAAAGCATTTGCCGATTATCTAGCGCCCCTATATTTTAAAAACTATTTTAACGCCGATTATTTGTGTTTCGTTCCTATGACTAAGCAAGCCATAGATAAAAGGGGATACAACCAGTCGGAAGAACTTGCACGTTTTCTTTCCAAAAAAGTTAACGTACCCGTTCTTGATTGTTTAACTAAAACGAAAGATACTCAAAGGCAAGCACAACTTACTAAAATGCAGAGATTAAAGAATTTAATCGGCGTATTTAGGGTTTCTAAAAGAAAGGCGATAAAAGATAAAACTCTTTTGCTTATTGACGACGTAACCACTACGGGCTCAACTGCAGAAGTTATTGCAAGTGCACTTAAAAAGGCGGGTGCACAAAAGGTATATTTACTATCCGTGGCAAGCGTTCCGCCACGTGACGGTTATTAATAAAAGGTAATTTTTAGGAGAACTAAAATGGGATTAATCAAATATATTCTTGGTAGCGAAGGAAGACGTAATTTAAGAAGGTTAGATGCTATGGCTGATAAAGTTTTAGCATTAGCCGATAAATATTCAACGCTTACCGATGAAGAATTGACCGCTCAAACTCAAATACTTAAAGACAGGCTTAGTAAGGGCGAAACCTTAGACGATATATTGTTCGACGCTTTTGCCGTGGTTAGAGAAGCCGCAGGCAGAGTTTTGAATATGAAGCACTATAAAGTTCAAATAATCGGCGGTATATGTTTGCACCAGGGCAGAGTTGCTGAAATGAGAACGGGTGAAGGCAAAACATTAGTTGCAACCTTGCCTGCATACCTTAACGCACTTACCGGCAAGGGCGTGCACATCGTAACCGTTAACGACTACCTTGCTTCACGTGACGCAGAGTGGATGGGTAAGGTATATAGATTTTTAGGTTTAACCGTAGGCGTTGCCATTTCAGGTATGGAAGACGACGATAAGCGTTTGGCTTACGCTTGCGACATTACTTACGGCACTAACAACGAAATGGGTTTCGACTATTTAAGGGACAACCTTAAAACCAAGTTGGAGCTTATGGTTCAACGCCCGCTTAACTTTGCCATTGTGGACGAAGTTGACTCTATTTTAATCGACGAAGCAAGAACTCCGCTTATCATTTCTGGTAGGGGTCAGGAATCAAGTGATAAATACGTAACTGCCAACAAGTTCGTAAAAACATTGGTTTTGGATAAGGACTTTACTATCGACATTAAAGAAAAGTCGGTTCAAATTACAGAAACGGGTGCAAAAAAGGCAGAGTCTTTCTTTGGCCTTGAAAACTTTGCGGATATTGAAAACGCAAGTCTTTCACACCACATACAACAAGCGTTAAAGGCGCATCATATTTTCAAAAAAGATAACGACTACGTTGTTAACGACGGCGAAGTTTTAATCGTTGACGAGTTTACCGGCCGTTTAATGATTGGTAGGCGTTATTCGGACGGTTTGCACCAAGCAATCGAAGCAAAAGAAGGTGTAAAAATCCGTAATGAAAACAAAACCTACGCAACCATTACTTTCCAAAACTATTTTAGAATTTATAAAAAACTTTCTGGTATGACGGGTACTGCTAAAAGCGAAGAAGAAGAATTTAGGGCTATTTACGGCTTAGACGTTTTAGAAATTCCCACTAATAAACCGGTTGCAAGAAAGGACGAAGCCGACGTTATTTATAAAACCGTAAGCGGTAAAAACAAGGCTATTATAAACGAAATTATCGAGTGTAACAAAAAGGGGCAACCCGTATTAGTCGGTACGGTTACAGTTGAAAAATCGGAAGAAATTAGTAAACTTTTGATTAGAAAGGGTATTAAGCACAACGTATTAAACGCTAAAAACCACGCACGTGAAGCGGATATAGTTGCCCAAGCGGGTAGACTTGGTGCGGTTACAATCGCAACCAACATGGCTGGTCGTGGTACGGACATTTTGCTTGGTGGTAATCCGGAATTCTTGGCTAAGAGAAAACTTCGTGAAGAGGGCGTCCAAGAAGACGTTATAGAACTAGCGACTTCGTTTATATCTAACGTCCCTGAAGAAGTAAAAGCCGTTAGGGAACACTATCACGAAGTTTATAGCAAAATTAAAGCGCAGACGGATGAAGAAAAGGTTAAGGTTATGGAAGTTGGTGGCTTGCATATCTTAGGTACTGAACGTCACGAGTCTCGCCGTATAGACAACCAGTTGCGTGGCCGTAGTGGCCGTCAAGGCGACCCCGGTTCATCGGTATTCTTTATTTCCTTAGAAGACGACTTGGCTAAGCGTTTTGGTGGTGAAAGGATGCAAAGGGTATATGAAATGTTTAACATTGACGAAGACCAACCCTTGCAATCTAAAATGCTTTCTAATAGTATTGAAAACGCTCAAAGAAACATTGAAGGCAGAAACTTTGGTATAAGAAAACACGTGCTTGAATACGACGACGTTATGAACAAGCAACGTGAAGTTATGTATGCTGAAAGAATGAAAGTTATTAAAGACGAAGACGTTCACGGCGACATAATTAAGTTAGTGCCTGACTTCGTTAAATATACCGTGTTATCTTCAGTTGACAACGCTAAAAACCCTGACACGTGGGATTTGGAAGCCTTAAATAAGGCAATAGAAGCAAAACTACTTCCAAAGGACAGTAATTTTATAACCAAAGAAAAAGCTGAAAATTGGGACTGCGAATACTTGATTGAAAAACTTACCGAAGAAACTATTAGAGTTTACGAAGAAAAGATTGCAAGATACGCCGAAGAAGGCATTAACTTTAGCGAACTCGAACGTATCGTATTTCTTAAAAACATTGACTCAAAGTGGATAGACCATATCGACGCAATGGACCAATTAAGAAAGGGTATTTCGCTTCGTGGCTACGGCAACGTTGACCCCGTTGTTGAATACAAAAAGGAAGGCTTTGAAATGTTTGAAGACCTTACCGAAGCTATTCAAGACGATACCGTTACCTTGTTACTTAAGGCTGAACTTAAAAAAGTTCCGCAAATGGTTAAGGAAGAAAAAAGGGACTTAGTAACTAACCAAGAAGGTGGCGCAAACTATCAAAGAAAGGCCAAGCAAGAAATAGGCAGAAACGATTTGTGCCCTTGCGGTAGCGGTAAAAAATATAAAAACTGTTGCGGTGCTAAATAGTTTATCTTTAAGGTGCTAATATGATTATCAGCGAAGAATACAGAATAAAACTAAAAGAATTAAAAGGTATCTTACAAGAGACGGGACACTCTCTTTGACGTCGATAAACTTAGATTAGACTTAAAGGAAAAAACCGATTTATCACAAACGCCTGAGGTTTTTATGGACCTTAAAAAAGCCCAACAAATTTCAAAGGAAATTGCATTTATAGAAACCAAGTTAGAAGCGTTTGATAAAGCCGAAAAGTTTATTGACGATGCCTTAGAGATGGTCGACCTTGCCGAAACGGAAAACGATGAAAGCATACTTGGTATGCTTGATGACGAACTTGTTGAAGTGGCTAAACAAATTGAAGTAATGCGTCTTGCTTCTCTATTAAAGGGCAAGTACGATAAGTTGAACGCACTTATGACCTTACACGCCGGTGCTGGCGGTACTGAAGCGTGTGATTGGACTGAAATGCTTTATCGTATGTATATTTGCTACGCTGAAAAGAACGGCTATACAATAACCGAGCTTGACCGATTAGAAGGCGATGAGGCGGGCATAAAGTCGGTATCTTTTAAGGTGGAAGGCGACTGTGCGTACGGCTACCTTAAAGCCGAAAAGGGTGTTCATAGATTGGTGCGCATATCACCATTTGACGCTAATAAAAGGCGTCATACTTCGTTTGCTTCATTAGAAGTAATGCCTGAAATTGAAGACGACACTGAAATCAAAGTTAACCCCGACGAACTTCGTGTGGACACCTTTCGTTCTTCAGGTGCAGGTGGGCAACATATCAACAAAACCGATTCGGCTATAAGAATAACTCACTTACCAACGGGTATCGTCGTATCTTGTCAAAACGAGCGTAGCCAAACTCAAAATAGGGAAATGGCTATGAAAATGCTAATTAGCAAACTCTTAGAAAAGCGTGAAGCCGAACGTATGGAGCGTGACAGTTCTATTAAAGGCGAAATTAAAAAAATAGAGTGGGGCAGTCAAATTCGCAGTTACGTATTTTGCCCTTATACTATGGTTAAAGACCACAGAACGGGCTTTGAAACCGGTGACGTTGACTCCGTAATGAACGGCAATATTCAAGGCTTTATTAACGATTATTTGAAGAAATCACAGTAAAATGACTTATAAAGAAAAGATTGGCAAATTTAATATTAAAGACGATGCTATCGTAATGGGTATAGAAACTTCCTGCGATGAAACGGCAGTTGCTATTATTAAAAACGGCAGAGAAATTTTGTCTGACGTTATTATCAGTTCTGCAACCGAACACGCAAGGTTTGGTGGCGTCGTGCCTGAAATCGCTTCAAGGGCGCATACTACCGCTATCTTGCAAGCGACCCTAAAAGCGTTGGAGCAAGCCAGTCTTAGTTTAGATGATATAGACGCCTTTGCCGTAACTGAGGGCTCTGGTTTATTAGGGGCGCTCTTGGTGGGTGTTTCTTTTGCTAAATCACTTGCTTTTGCAACGGGCAAACCGCTTGTTCCCGTTAGTCATATAAGGGGGCATATTGCCGCATCATATCTAGCAGATAAGCACCTTAAACCGCCGTTCGTAAGTATACTTGCAAGTGGTGGGCATACTGCGATATTAGCAGTTAAAGATTATTATAATTTTGAAGTATTTGGCTCTACGATAGACGATGCCGTAGGCGAAGCGTTTGATAAGGTTGCACGAATTCTAGGCTTAAATTACCCTGGTGGTCCTAACGTTGAAAGGCTTGCAAAAGAAGGTAAAAACGTTATTAAACTACCCAAAATGCTTAAAAATTATAAAGGCAGTCAGTTTGATTTTTCTTATAGTGGCTTAAAAACTGCCGTTATCAATTACGTTCATAATGCAACTGAACGTGGTGAACAAATAAACAAGGCAGACGTAGCGTGTAGTTTTCAGTCAAGTGCCGTGGACGTACTAATAGAAAAGGCTTTGGCAGTGCTTAAAATAACAGGCTATAAAACCCTAACGGTGTCCGGTGGTGTGGCTGCAAACGGGTATTTAAGGAATAGTTTGCAAAACGCTGTTAAAAATAGTGATATAAAACTTGTGTTGCCCGAAAAACGCTATTGCACGGACAACGGTGCAATGATTGGTGCAGAAGGATATTTGCAGTATCTAAAAGGCAATTTTGCCGACCTAAGTTTAAATGCAAAAGCAGTTGTGCCGTTAAAGTAAACAGCGTTAATTAAATAAGCGGACGTGGCGGAATTGGCAGACGCGCTGGTTTCAGGTTCCAGTGAGCAATCATGTGGGTTCAAGTCCCGTCGTCCGCACCATAAAAAAGCACCCTTGTGGGTGCTATTTTTATGGTGTGAAATTAAGACAATGGGACTTGAATGGGGAGAAAATTGTCGTTAGACAATTTGTGCGAAGCACCGAACAGTGGACACCCACTGTTCGTCGGAGAAGGTCGCACAGGCGAAAGTCCCGTCGTCCGCACCATAAAAAAGCACCCTTGTGGGTGCTATTTTTATGGTGTGAAATTAAGACGATGGGACTTGAATGGGGAGAAAATTGTCATTAGACAATTTGTGCGAAGCACCGAACAGTGGACACCCACTGTTCGTCGGAGAAGGTCGCACAGGCGAAAGTCCCGTCGTCTGCACCATAAAAAAGCACCCTTGTGGGTGCTATTTTTATAGTGTGAAATTAAGACGATGGGACTTGATTAGGTTTATTTTTGACTCTGAATCAAAATGTATAAAATGTTATTATTTATTGCATATTAATTATTGACAAAACTTGGCAAATGTGATAAATTTAATTTATAGATTCCCATGGGGGAGTAGCAAGCGTGTTAAAACGTAGCAAGTCAACATCATGACGGTTTTCTGTCTGGCTTGCTTTAATTTGCCAGACTCATGTATTGCTTATGCCGTACAAGAGTTTTATTTAAGTATATTACTCAAGACGGCAAGGGTCTTGAGTTTTTTTATAAGGAGAATAGGTAATGAACGCACATTTTTTACCAGCACAAGACGTGCTTAAAGACTTGCAAGCCGATGCACAACACGGTTTTACGTCTGAACAAGCACAAAGCTTACTTGCTAAGCACGGCGAAAACAAACTTAAAGAAAAAAAGAAAAAGTCTACTTTCGTTAAGTTTTTAGAACAGTTCAAAGACGTTATGATTATTATATTAATTATAGCGGCTATAATTTCTTTTACCATAGCGGTAATAGATTTATCGGCAGGTCACGGCTCGGCAAAAGAGTTTTTTGAACCTGGTTTAATACTGCTTATCGTTATACTTAACGCCATAATGGGCGTGGTGCAAGAAAATAAAGCAGAAAGGGCGTTAGACGCTCTAAAAAGTCTATCCGCTCCGCACGCACGTGTTATTAGGGATGGCAAGGAAGTGGTTATAGAAGCGTCTATGCTCGTACCCGGCGATATAATTAAACTTGAGGCGGGTGATTTCGTGCCTGCCGATTGTAGACTTATCAAAAGCGTTAGCCTAAAGTCTGAAGAATCTGCACTTACGGGTGAGTCAGTTCCAAGTGAAAAGGACGCCGAAGCTAAGGTTGATGAATTTGCACCCCTTGGGGATAGGTCTAATATGGTATTTTCGGGTTGTACCATTACCTACGGCACTGCACTTGCAGTTGTAACCGCTACGGGCATGAACACCGAAATGGGCAAGATTGCAAACCTATTGGAAGAAGAAAACGAAACACAAACCCCACTGCAAAAGAAACTTGCAAGCCTTGGAAAATATCTTGGTATACTTGCGTTAGTTGCTTGTGGTGTTATATTCGTTGTTGGATTGCTTGCAAAAATGAAGGTTTTAGAAATCTTTATGATTTCAGTTTCGCTTGCAGTATCGGCAATACCTGAGGGGTTGCCCGTTATAGTAACCATAGTTTTATCTATCGGTGTACAGCGTTTGGCAAAAAGGAACGCTTTAATTAGACGTTTGCCCGCCGTTGAAACGCTTGGTAGTGCTTCAATTATATGTTCAGATAAAACGGGAACTTTAACCCAAAACCGAATGACGCTCGTTAAGTCATACGTTGCAGGTGGTATTCTTGAAGAAATATCAGAAGACGTTTCAGAGCAGACCAAAAACCTATTAAAATACGCAACCCTTTGTTGTGATGGTTCGGTTATTATAGATAACGACGGGGAACATCACATTGGCGACCCAACTGAAACGGCAATCGTTTACGCTTCCTATAAAAACGGAATGCTTAAAGACGAACTCAATAAAACTTACCCACGTATAGCCGAAATACCTTTTGATTCGGATAGGAAACTTATGACTACCGTAAACCAAATAGACGGAAAAACGGTTGTTATTGTTAAGGGTGCGTTTGACGTAATGGCAAAACGTGTAAGTAGTGGCGATTTGCAGACTGCTGAAAATATTGTTAACCAAATGAGTAACGATGCCCTTCGTGTACTTGCAGTAGGATATAAAGTTATTGATAAGTTGCCAGAACAAATAACGTCGGAAGCTTTAGAGAGCGACCTTACCTTTATGGGTTTAGTCGGTATGATTGACCCGCCTAGACCTGAAGCAAAGGAAGCTGTTAAACTTTGTAAAATTGCTGGCATTAAGCCCATTATGATTACTGGTGACCACGTTGTCACCGCTTCGGCTATTGCAAGGGAACTTGGAATATTAAACGATGGTGATATGGCGATTACGGGTGCTCAGCTTGACAATCTTAACGACCAAGAATTAGACGCCGTTATAGAAAAAATTTCAGTATATGCAAGAGTGTCGCCTGAAAATAAGATAAGAATCGTTAAAGCATGGCAACGCAAAGACCAAGTTGTTTCAATGACGGGTGACGGGGTAAACGACGCCCCCGCATTAAAGGCGGCGGATATTGGCTGTGCAATGGGCATAACGGGTACTGACGTTGCTAAGGGCGCTGCCGATATGACCCTTACCGACGACAATTTTGCAACCATAGTTGACGCCGTAAAAGAAGGACGTGGTATTTACGCAAATATACGTAAGGTGGTTGGCTTCTTACTTGGCACTAATATTGGCGAAGTATTTGCAGTATTTTTTGCAATGATGCTTTGGAACGTTTCGCCATTACTTTCAATGCAACTTTTATGGATTAACTTAGTGACCGACTCGCTTCCTGCAATAGCACTCGGTATGGAAGCCGTTGAAAAGGACGTAATGAACCACAAGCCTAAAAAGAAAAACGAAGGTATTTTTGCCGGTGGTTTAGGTATAAGGGTTGTTTTGCAAGGCTTTATGTTTGGTGCACTCACGCTGATAGCGTATAAGATTGGCGAATTCCATACCGGTCTGTTAGAAGGTGGTCAAACTATGGCGTTTATGGTTTTGGCTCTTTCTCAAATAATTCAAGCGTATAATATGCGTTCAGAACACTCGCTATTTAAAATTGGTCCTTTCAGCAATAAAAATCTAAATATCGCTACATTAGTTTCACTCGCTTTAATGGCGCTCGTGTTATTTACGCCAGTTGGAATTGCTTTCGGTTTAATAACGCTTAGTTGGGATTTGTATCTAATCGCTTTAGGTTTAGTTTTCGTTCCGTTGGTTATTATGGAAATAGCAAAACTATTTGGGTTTATTAAACATAAACACGAATAAGCAAGCACCGAAAACGCAATATAAAAAACAAATAAAAATCGCCGAACACTCGGCGATTTTTATATAATAGAAAAACGTGTACGGTTATAATCTAAAAGAATGGATTTTTATCACAAATTTTGGCGTAAAAGAGTAATTATAAAGATTTTTTTATAAAATATATCATTTTAGTGAAATAATTAATTTAAAAATATTGACAATGATAATAACTAAGATTATAATTTGCTTTTATCTTTTGATAGACGGGGTAAAAGCGTAAAAAAGGAGAATAAACTATGAAAACAAAAAGAACAACCCTCGTAGCATTTTTACTTTGCGCAGTATTGTTGCTTTCAATCGGTTTTGCAGCTTTAACTGACACCTTGTTTATCACCGGTGAAATTGAAGTTGGTACTGATGGTGCAACGGCATCTTTCGACCAATGCATTTATTTCTCAAATGCTGAAAAGAGTAACGATGCAGACTCTATCGTTATTAATGAAGACAGTACTATTGACACAAAAGATACTGCAACTGTTCACGTATATTCTTTAAGTGTTAAGGATGATACTGCTTCATTTACTCTTACCATTACAAACGATTCAGACGAACGTGACGCTTTAATTACTTTAAGTGCTGCAGTTGCTGATGACGATACAAATTTTAGCATTAGCTGTGTTAAGACTGACGGTTCTGAAATTGGTTCTGGCGTAACTGTTGCTAAAAACGGTGGTACTGCACAAGTTAAAGTTGTAGTTACTTTAAAGAATACTCCCGTAGACGCTATTACTACTGCTATTAGAGTAACACTTATCGCAACTACTATCTAATCTTTTATCTTCAAATTAGTGCAAACTAATTATTAAAGCACATTCAGGAGGAAGACTAAATGAATAAAGGTAAACTTTTAACATATGCTTTATCTTTATCGCTTTTGGTTATCCTCCTTTCATGCTTTATTTTTATCAAACAAGATAACGCCGTTTGGGTTGCGATTATTTTGGCGATTTTTGCCCTGCTAATTAGTTGGCTCGTAAAGGGAAGAAGCACTTTGTCTATCTATAAGGGTCAAGTTTTACTTATCTTGTCCGTTACGTCGCTTCTATTCGTTATGATATATTATCTAACGGGGCTGTATTTTGGGTTTTACCGCTCTGTCATAAACACTCTTAATGGTATGCTGAAAAAAGCATTGCCTATAATCGTAGTGGTAGTGGCTACTGAATTTATAAGAAAAGCGCTTGTGTCGCAAAAGTATAAATTTATGGTGGTAATTACCTTTTTGTGTTGTATCGTTGCTGAAATGGCACTTACGCACAACTTAAAAGCTTTTACAAACTTTAACAGGTTTATGGACTTCGTTGGTCTTTATTTGTTTCCTGCTTTAGTTTGTAATATATTATATTTTTACGTTATTGTACGATATGGCGTACTACCAAATATCGTCTATAGGCTTATAACGTTATTGTTGCCTATTTTTATTCCATATACACCGGCTATTTCAGACGCTTTATTTGCGTTCTTAAAACTTGTATTTCCTATACTGATATACTTTTTTATCAGCATCCTTTACGAGAAGAAGAAAAGAGAAAAAAAGCACGTTTCAAAAAAAGTGGGGGCGCTAATTCTAGCATTAATCTTTTTGTTTGGTACGTCTACGCTCATGCTTGTATCTTGCCAATTTCATTATTGTGCATTGGTCATTGCAACTGAAAGTATGACTGGGGAACTAAATAAAGGCGACGTAATTGTATATGAAAAGTATGCTGAAAATGACGTTATAAAAGAAGGTCAGGTTATAGTTTTTGAAAAGTATGGCGCTATAACCGTTCACAGAGTTAAGGAAATTGAACATTATAACGGGCAAACCCGTTATTATACTAAAGGTGACGCCAATCAAGACGTTGATAGTGGCTATATTACAGATTCTGACATTTACGGATTTGTTCATTTTAAGATTCCTTACGCAGGTTTTCCTACTTTGTGGCTTAGGGCAATATTTAAATAGGAAAAGGGGCTATTATGTCTGAAAACGAAAAGAAACGGAGATTGCAGTATAGAAGGAAAAGAAAAAATCTCCTATTTTTACAATCAGTTATAGCAATTGTTTTAGGTTTGACAATCGCACTTTTTTCGATTGCTTATTTCCGTGTTAACTCTAATTTCTACGTTAATTATTCTGAAAAAAGTGCAATTGATTATAAAGTCTATCTAAAACCAAATAACGAATACGATGAAGACTATTTGGGGCAAGGTCAGTCTTATATAGCTTCACTTATAAATTACGTTGTTATTGATTTTAATTATCAAATTGATTTGGATTCTGAGTGGGCAACTTTTAAGAGTAACTATTATTTGGACGCAAAACTCACTATTAGGGATAATACCAATAAAAAAGCGATATTTACGCATACATATCCGCTTATAGATAGTACAACCTATAACGCTTACGGAAGTAATAAACTTTCTATCAGTGAAAGTGTAAGAATTAATTACGACCAGTATAACGATTTTGCATCTAGTTTTAAGACTATTTATAATTTAAACGACGTGAGCTGTTATTTAGACGTTGCTATGCACGTAAAAACTGCGGGTACTTGTGCTGAATTTGATGCTGCCGATTTTGGAAATTGCTTGTTCTCGCTAAACGTTCCTTTGACTAAGAGAACTATTGAAATTAATATGTTAAGCAGTATTCCTTCAAATAGTCAAACTTCTATTATTTGTGAAAACTGCGTTAATAAAGAATGCTATAAGAACGTTGCACTTATTGCTTCGGGCTTAGAAATCTTGGTGCTATTAGCAATGATTATATTTACATATGCAACTAGAAACCACGATATTAACTACGAAATTAAGATTAAAAGATTGGTATCCGCTTATAAGTCTTATATCCAAAAGATATTAAACGAATTTTGTTATGACGGCTATCACATTTTAAAAGTTGAAAGTTTTGAGCAAATGCTTGATATCCGTGATACTATAAATTCGCCAATTCTTATGAGTGAAAACCTTGATAAAACCTGTACTAAATTTTTAATACCCACCGATAATGGTATTTTGTATATGCACGAAATAAGGGTGGACGACTACGATGAAATTTATGCAAACCTAGACTTGCCACAAGAAGTTCAAGTAGTTGAAACTTCTGAAATCGTTGCGACACAAGACCAAAAAGACTTTAGAAGTGGCGTTAGATACGATTATAGTTTTAGGGCTAAATTACATTTGGCTAAGGAAGAAACCAGACACTTCTATGAGGATATTACTTCATTCGTTGAATCTTATGGCCTAACTATAAACAAGAGTTGGAGTAAAGAAAGAATTCAACTAGGCAAAAAGACTTACGCTATAATGTCGTTTAAGGGGTTAAAACTTGCAGTATCGTTTGCACTTAATCCGCAAGACTACCAAGGAACAAAGTATAAATTGGTTGACGTTTCTAACGTTAAAAAATTTGCACAATTCCCTGCACAAATGAAGGTTACATCCGATAGAAAGGCGATTTGGGTAACTGAACTTATCAAAGACATGCTTAAAAAAGACGGTGTTGAAGATAAGAAACTTGGTATTTTAGCACAGAAAATCAAGCCTAAAACCAAGCGTAAACTTATTAAAGAAAAACTTATCAAAGTAAAATAATAGGTTTGCAGTTTAATTGTATATAAAAAAGCACGCAATTGCGTGCTTTTTTGTATTACTGAATTTTTGATTTAAATATTACTTATAAAAATATTTATTGTGCCTTGTTTATCATTTATT
>JAZQKH010000020.1:0-34587 GCA_045542055.1 Christensenellaceae bacterium
CTATTACAACAATGAAAGAATATCTTTAAAATTGAAAATGAGTCCAGTAAAATACCGAACTCAATTCCAATATATTTAATTTAATTTTTTGTCTAAACTTTTGGGTTCACATCAAATTTCGGGGCTTATTTATTTTTTATAATGCTTTCTTAAAGACACGTACTGCTAAGACTGTCATATCGTCGGCGGGCTTGCCGTTAGAAAGTTCTAAGGCACGTTTAAGCACGCCGTCGGCAAGCGTTTGTGGGTTTAGGGCAGGCACGCTTCTAAGATAGTCTATAATTTCATCTGCTTGACCAAAAGCGTCCGATATTCCGTCGGTGACCATCAATAACATATTTTCATTTTCAAGCGAAGTCGTGCAAACTGAGGGCTTTAGTTCGTCTAAAATGCCAAGTGGCAGACTGTTGCCTTCTACGATTTTAACACCGTTTTCGCCGACGATAAAGCCGTATGGCGAGCCGTACTTTATAAAGTCGGCTGAACACGTTTTAAGGTCTATAATACAAACGTCAAGAGCGGTAAAACTGTCTTCTGAGTTGATAGCCAATAGCTTGTTGACAGTCCTTAAAATTAGGTCGCTATTAAGACCGGCTCGGTAAAAGCATTCTATAAGTGATAACGCCGTTGCCGACACTCTTTCCGCCTTTTCGCCACTTCCCATGCCGTCGGATAATGCAACTAAAAACTTATCGTCGCTAATCCTTGCAACGCTGTGTGTATCGCCACTTATTTCAGAGCCGAATTTATCTACCTTTGCTATACCGAATACGGCGTCGTATGTGCATTTTATCTTAAAAACCAAATATGTTTTTTCATCGGTTACGTTTGCTTTGTCACATAATATCATAGGCTTGTTTAAGGTATTTGATATAACTCTTTGTAATCTTTCTAAAGAGTATTCCTTCATTGTTATTATAAGGCTTATAGAAAGTCTATCGCCGTCACCGTAAACCAAAAGTTCGCTAATTAAAAATCCGCTTTTTAGAAGGCTATCTGACAAAAGTTTTTCTGTTTTTTTTTGAAAACTTAATAGCGTGCCCGTTTCTAATGCAAGTCCACGCAAAATTTCGGCAATTCCGTCGGCTTCTTGTGAAAGTAATTCACGGCCTCCAGCAACGTTGGCTTTATCTATGCTGTAATTTCTATAATCGGCAAGCAGTTTGTTTGCGCAATATATTATTTCAGTTGCCTTTGCGCAACTATCGGCAATAATTTTTGGCATATCTATAAACGATAGTTTGCCTTTGGCAAAACCTATATCTATCATACGCTCTATGCCGTCAGTTCTCTTCTTGCGAGTGCAACTTCCCTTTTGATTGGCAGGGCAACCTTCGCATACTGTATCTAAGATTTGTCGTGTTATAACAGTTTTTGCTTCGGTGGGGGATAAATCGTTTAACTTAAAAGTATTAAACGCCGCCGACATTTCAGTAAATACTGACGACAGTTCGTATAACCTATTTGATAACATAAGCCTATTTCTGTTTATTGCTTGACGGGCAAGTTGTTTGTCTTTAAAAAGCGATAGGCGTTCTTTGATTAGTAGTAAGGGTTTAGTAGGTATCATACAAAATATGGCAGAGGCAACTATTATTGGAAGGAAATCGGCTATAAGATATTCGCCGTATACCGAAAAAACGAGTTGACACACGCAATCGCTCATAATGAGTGCCGACGCCGAAAGATATCTTGAAACGGGCATTAAAGAATAAACAGCAAGCCCCCAAACAAGTAGGGTTGAAACGTAGTTGACGTTGCCGTAATAAACGGATAAACTTACACCCGTTAGTGCAGAGATAAGTAGTGAACTTGCGCTTGGTGATACAAAACAAAATATAAGTAATATAAAAGCGCATAAACCCTTCCAAACGTAAGGGCTAACTAAATTACAAACGCCCACGCCAATCACCACAAGAACAAAAGCAACCGATAGGTATTCGTCTATATCAAGTTTAAAATTGAGCCCCTTTTCACATATAACACGCCCGCTAATGCAACAAAGTAAAGCCAAAAATGTGGTTGCAACCGCAACGAAAAATCGTTTTTCAATAATAATAGTAGTCGTGTTGTCGCCAAGAAGCACGAATCCAAGCATAGCTATTGCGGTAAACGCCGAGTATAAAAATATTGGCTTACGTTTAACTTTGTGGTATATAAGGCTTATTATAAAAAACACTAAAACGGTAACGCCACCCGCACCTAAAAGCCCAACTTTACCTAAAACTAAAAACGAGCATAAATATAATACGGGCGTAATAATTAGGTTGCACCCTAAATAAAGCGAAGCAACTAAAATTGCACTGTTATAGGGCAATACGGTGCTTTCAAGTTTAGCAAAAAGCAAAAACAACGCAAAGACGCAAAGATATTTTAGAACGGCTTGATAACTTATTTTGTTTTTTAAATACATTTTCAACTCCAAAATAATATGTGTATACATTGTATAACGATTGCCAAAAAAAAATTTGTTATATATAGGCGAAAAGTAAAAAACAAAGGCAAAAATCATTATTTAATTAAAGATAATACCCCCTATAAAAAAAACTTTTGCAAAATGGTTTGCAAAAGTTAAGACGTTATAGTAAAATAAAATTATAAAATATTCAAGGTGATTATATGATTAAAGTTGGCATAGTAGGTTACGGTAATTTAGGCAGGGGCGTGTGTTTAGCATTGCGTCACGCTTTAGATATGCAATGTGTGGGCGTGTTTACTCGTAGGGACGTGAATACGGTTAAACCCGTTACCGACGTTAACGTGTATTCTGTAAACGATTTACCTAAATTTAAGGGCGAAATTGACGTTTTAATTTTATGCGGTGGCTCTGCAACAGACCTTCCTAACAATACACACGACTACTTAAAAGATTTTTGCACGGTCGACTCTTTCGATACCCATGCAAAAATACCCGAATACTTTGCTAAACTTGACGCAGTTGCTAAAGCAAACAACACGCTTTGTGCAATAAGCATTGGTTGGGACCCCGGCGTGTTTTCAATAATGCGCTCGCTTTTCGGCTCGGTTTTACCGTGTGGAAGCGACTATACTTTTTGGGGTAAAGGGGTATCGCAAGGGCATAGCGACGCCATAAGGCGTATTGAAGGCGTAGCAAACGCTATTCAATATACTATTCCAAGAGAGCAAGCCTTAGAATCCGTTAGAAGTGGGGCTAATCCTAAACTTACCACCCGTGACAAACATATTCGTGAGTGTTTTGTGGCGATAAAAGACGGTGCTGACAAGGACTTGATAGAAAAAACTATTAAAGAGATGCCTAACTACTTTGCCGATTACGATACTATCGTAAACTTCGTATCAAGTGAAGAAGTTGCCGATATGCAAAAAACTCTTGCACACGGGGGATTTGTTATTCGCACAGGTAATACGACTGAGCAAAATTCGCACGTGTTAGAACTTTCCTTAAAACTTGGCTCTAACCCCGAATTTACCGGTAGCGTTTTAGTAGCATACGCAAGGGCTATTGCAAGGTTAAAACAAACTGGGCTTACGGGTGCTTTAACGGTATACGATATACCCCTTAAATACCTTTCTCCACTTAGCGAAGTAGATTTACGCAAAAATCTATTATAAAAAAGATAAACGGCTATGTGCGTGTCCCATAGGGATTTTTAGTTCGTAATAAAAGTGTAGCCCACTATACTTCGCAAAAAAGCGAAACATGGTGGGCTTTTCTTATCCACAAAAGATAAATTATTATAAGTTATATTTTTAGCCTTGTGGCTAAAAGTGATATGCAAAACTATTTTGCGTTAGATTGCGACTTGCAGTCGCAGTTATATTAAATAAATCCTTAACTCGACGTAAGGCGAATATAACTGCCGATAGGCAATATCACTCGTCGTTAGACGAATATCACAAATCCGTAAGGATTTATTTAGTTGTCGCAATTCCCTATGGGAAGAGCGACTAATAAGCCGTTTTATTTTTACCTTAAATTGTATAAAAATTCTTTCTATCGGCATACTACCCTTAACGGAGGAAATATGCAAGATACGGGAATAGTTAGAAGAATGGATGATTTAGGTAGAGTCGTTATACCAAAGGAGATAAGAAAAACTTTGCGTATTAAAGAAGGCGACCCTTTAGAAATTTATACTGATAAAGATTTATTAATGCTTAAAAAATATTCACCAATAGTTTCAGTTAGCGAACAAGCAAAAATAATTGCCGACGGAATAACGCAAATAACGGGTAAAAGTTGCGTAGTTACCGATACGGATAAGGTTCTTTACGCTACGCAAAGTAAAAACAAAGATTACGTAAGCAAAAATCTTTCTACTCAGTTAGAAAAAGCGTTATTTGAGCGTAAAAGCATTTTAATAAGCCGTGCCGACGGCGGTGAACTTATGCCTATATATAGTGGGGAAGAAGTGCAAGATATTCAAAATCAAATTATCGTACCAATAATAGCAAACGGCGATTGTTATGGAGCAGTGTGTATGTTTGATAGGGATAAGGAAAGTAGGTTTAATTCATCAGACGTAAAATTGGTTCAAATTGGCGCAACGTTTATTGCAAACCAATTTGTTTAATACCTTAACGTATTTACATATGTTGAAAGGTAAAGATATAATTATAAGGGGGGCAATCCTTTTAGGTGGAGCAACCTTTATTGCAAAACTTTTGGGCGCTTTTTATAGAGTGCCCTTAACTAATTTAATAGGAAGCTTTGGTTTAGGGCTTTACCAAATGGTGTTCCCCGTCTACGCATTGCTTTTAGACCTTTCGGGTGCAGGCGTACCAACGGCGCTTTCTAAAATAATTTCATCATTTAATGGTGAAGATAGGGTAGGATACGCAAAAAGTTGCCTAAAAGCATCAATTAAAATATTTTTAGTCGTCGGTGTTATATTTGCTTTTGCAATGGCAATATTTTGCAAAAAAATAGCCGTCGTTCAGGGTAACGCAAACGCTTGGCTTGGTTATTTGTTTTTATCGCCTGCAATAATTCCCGTTTGTATTCTTTCTTGTTTTAGAGGGTATTTTCAAGGATTACTGAAAATGTCGCCAACTGCCCTTTCACAAATAACCGAGCAACTTGTTAAGTTGTGTTTAGGACTGCTTTTTGCAAGATTAGCATTGCCTAATATTCCAAGGGCGGTAGCGGGTGCAACTTTTGCTATAACAATTTCCGAAATTGTTGCACTTTTGCAAATTTATCTTACCTATAAAAAACACGCTTGCAAACAAGAATTTTCACAAAAAAGCGTTTATTATCTAAAACAAATATATAAGCCGTTAATTAAAATGGTTATACCGATAACGCTAACGGGCATAATTCTACCACTTTCACAAGTAATTGATAGTTTTATGATTATAAATTTGCTTTCAAGATACCGACAAGACGCCACAAACCTATACGGCGTTCTTTCGGGTGTTGCGGTTACGGTTATAGGACTTCCAGTTGCAATGTGCCACGGCGTTTGTACGGTTGCACTTCCGAGCGTATCTTCTTGCCCGTATAATCAAAAACAACTACTTAGCCAAAAAGCACTTTTAATTACTGCGATTTTTGCAATGCTTAGTGCAGTCGTTTGTTATTATTTTGCGCATTTTATCGTCGGGCTATTATTTAGGTCGCTTAACTACGCAGATAAAACCCTTGCGATAAATCTTATCAAAATCCTATCGCCAAGCGTTATATTTTTAGCGTTACTTCATACTGAAAATTCTTTGCTGATAGCGTACGGCAAACAAAAAATTCCGCCAATAACCTTGCTTTTAGGTGCAATCGTTAAACTTATTATTAACTTCGTGTTAATATCTAACCCCGTATATAATATTTACGGCGGTGCTTTTGGCTTAATCGCTTGCTATTTTTTGCCATGTTTGATAAACTTAATTATATTGACGTTTATAAAGGTAAAAAATGAAAGTTCAATCACTAAATTTAGGCAACTGCAAAACGGCTAACAATATATTTTTAGCGCCTATGGCAGGCTATACCGATTATCCTTTTAGGGAAGTGGCCCTAAAAGCGGGCTACGGTTTGTGTTTTACCGAACTCGTAAGTGCAAAAGGTCTAATTTACGGTGGTAGGGCAAATGCGGAACTCGTATATTGTGGTCAAGATTTAGATAAAACAGCCGTGCAAATATTCGGCTCTGACCCAACGAGTATGCGACTTGCTTGTGAGTGTGATTACCTTAAAGATTATAAAATAGTTGACGTTAATATGGGCTGTCCAGTGCCTAAGGTTTATAAAAACGGCGACGGCAGTGCCCTTCTAAACGACGTTAACAAGGCATCTAATATTATTAAAGAGTGCGTTAAGAGTGGCAAAACAATTACCGTTAAAATAAGAACGGGGCAAAAGGCTGGTGACGACGTTGCAACCGACTTTGCTAAAATGGCGGAAGATAGCGGTGCAAAACTTATTACTATACACGGCAGAGTGCGTGAAGCATACTACTCTGGCGAAGTCGACTACGACGCTATTTATAGAGCAAAAAGGTCAGTTAAAATACCCGTAATAGCAAATGGTGGCATATTTAGCATACAAGATGCTGAAAAGATGATGGATAGAACGGGTGCAGACGGCGTTATGCTTGCACGTGGTGGTATAGCCGACCCTTTTTTGTGTAGTAAACTTATTGGTAAGCAACCCAATCTTACACTTAAAGAATTTATATTAAGACATTTAGATAACTTAAAGAGTTATTACCCCGAAAGGCGTGGCGTTTTAGAGTTTAGAAAATTCGTTTCTTATTACTTTAAGGGTGTGCCTAATATTAAGGACGTTAAACTGCAACTATTTTCTTCTGAAAACTTTGAAGAAATGAAGCAAATTATATCAAAAAGCCTTTAACAAAAAACATGGTTTTGCAATAAAATGATATAGATTGTTTTTTTGCGGGGTGTGTTATGAAGGCTTGCTTTGTTACCGAATATTCGGTTAATTCCGTTTGGCAGGATAAGTTAAACGTTTTGGCGGGCAATGAGCTTGTAGTGTTTGGATTTAACGGACTTGGGCTGGTTAGTTATAAAAAAGAACTTGCGGGCGAAACGGAATATTTTCAAGACGTTGCAAAACTTTCGGCACAACTTTCAAACGTGGTTATTAGCGGTTGTGATACGGACACTTACGGCGTGTTTAAGCACTCGGCGGTAATTGCCGAAAAGGGCAAAATCGTAGGCGTAAGTGATATGGTTCACTCTATTGATGAAAGTGAATTCGTTTCGGGTGGCAACTATCGTGTATACGAAACGACTTATGGTAAAATAGGTGTTATTATTGCCGAAGACCTTTTCTTTCCCGAATCGGCAAGGGTGCTTGCCCTTTGCGACGCAGATATCATCGTTTGCCTATTTAAAAAAATCGATTCGTTTATGCCACAAATTATGGTACGTGCAGGGGCGTTTGCTAACGGCGTTGCAACGGCACTAGTTGGGCAAGGTTACGCTTGCGTTTCTGATATACGTGGCAATATAATTTCGGCATCGCAGTCAGATTTATTAAAAGTAAACGTAAAAACTGAAAAGGATTACCATCTTATCGGCTCTCGTAGGCGTGGTATTTATAGAGATTTCAACGCAGGATATTAAGGAGATACATATATGGCATTTAACGTGGTTTTAGTCGAACCGGAAATTCCACAAAACGCAGGCAATATTGCAAGAACGTGCGCCGTTACGGGTTGTAAACTTCATCTCGTACGTCCACTTGGATTTGAAGTGTCGGACAAGTATTTGAAACGTGCAGGGCTAGATTATTGGCAGTATTTAGACATTACCTATTACGACAGTATAGACCAAGTGTTTGCTAAGCATTATACGGGGGATAACTTTTGGTTTTTCTCTACCAAAGCAAAGCACATACACTCTGACGTTACCTATAAAGACGGCGACTTTTTAATATTCGGTAAGGAAACCAAGGGGCTTCCCGAAGACCTTCTAAAAAAGCATTACGACGAGTGCGTAAGGCTTCCTATGATGGGTGAACTTCGTTCGCTTAACTTGTCAAATTCGGTGTGCGTAGGCGTGTATGAAGGATTAAGGCAACTCGGTTATCCGGGCATGAAAACCGAAGGTCAAATTCCCGTTAAATAAAATATTATCTAAACCCAAAGTGAGTTTTTGCTTTGCTTTGGGTTTTTTAAATTTGTGTCTAAAAAAATGCTGATTGTACGATTAGTTTTGTTTGACAATTATCTATAAATTAGTTATTATTT
The DNA here is from genome assembly GCA_045542055.1 of Christensenellaceae bacterium. Lineage (GTDB taxonomy): Bacteria > Bacillota > Clostridia > Christensenellales > Borkfalkiaceae > UBA1259. Next base: position 8,196 of record JAZQKH010000020.1, read on the forward strand.
AAATGTAAGAAAAAGTTTAAAAACTGCTATAATTGTCTATATCTAATAAATAGGGGGATAACGATTCTACTTATGATTTGGAACATTTTCTTTATGTTCGGTGGCGTTGCCGCAATGATGATTGGTATGCGTGTTATGGGCAGTGCCTTAGAGCAGGTTGCAGGTCGTGGGATGAAAAAGCTTCTTGGTAAGGTAACCACTAATCGTTTCGCAGGTGTCGGCGTTGGTATTGCCGTAACGAGTATTATTCAAAGTTCAACGGCTACTACGGTTATGCTTGTCGGCTTTGTTAATATCGGTCTTATGTCGCTCGTTCAAGCGACTAACGTTATAATGGGTGCAAATATTGGTACTACGGTTACGGCGCATATCGTTTCGCTTTCGGGCGTAGGTCAAATTGATATCGGTGCTATTGCCGCAATGATAGGTTGTATTGGTATTTTGATGGCTATGCTTATCAAAAACGATAAGGCGGTTAATATAGGTAATATTTTAGCCGGACTCGGTATGATTTTCGTGGGGCTTGAATTTATTTCAACCTATGCAAAAGCGATAATGTTTTTCAAAAACGCAATGGGCGAAACCGTGCCTTACGGCTGGGTGGAAACTATTTTCCGTGCCGAACATTTTCCACTACTTTTAGTTCTTATCGGCTTGGTTTTAACCTCACTCGTGCATAGTTCTTCAACAATAACGTCGTTGATGGTAGTTTTGGCGTCAATTAAAGTTTTAAGTTTTGAGAACGCATTATTTTTAGCACTAGGCTCAAATATAGGTACGTGTCTTACGGCGATAATTTCTTCGGCGGGAACGCACGTTAACGCTAAAAGAACTGCCGTTGTACACTTGTTGTTCAATACCTTTGGTTGCTTAATATTTATAGCACCTATTTGGATATTTAAGTCGCAGGTTGGTGCATTCTTTGCATCTATTTCAAGTGACGTTGGTCAACAAATTGCAATCTTCCACACCTTGTTTAACGTGGTTACCACCATTGTGTTGTTGCCGTTTGCCAAGTTTGTGGTTAATCTTGCTTGCACTATCGTTCCTGAAAAGCAAGTTCAAGAAGACGAACGCTTTAGATTTGCTTTTATCGACGAAAGGCTTTTAAGCACACCGCCCGTTGCGGTTGGTAATATTAAAAACGAAATTATGCGCATGGGTAAACTTGCAAAGGAAAACGTTAACCTTTCAGTTGAAATGCTTCTTAGCGACGTTGATAATACTCATACGCTCGTTTCAAACGAAGAAGTGTTAAACTTCTTTAACAAAGAGATTACGGCTTATTTAACAAGACTTTTAAGTAAAAGTTTAAGTGATGAAGACGATAAAAAGGTGGGTACTTATTTCCACGTCGTATCAGACGTCGAACGTATTGGCGACTATTCTGAAAACATTATGGAGTATGCCCAAAAACTTCGCAACGAAGACCTTGCTTTGTCTGAAGAAGCAAAGGGTGAACTTAAAGAACTTCTTGAAACGTTTAATAGCTTATACGATTGGTCTATTTCAGCCTTTGATGAAAGAAGTTTATCAATGCTTCCCGAAGTTGAAAAACTTGAAGATAAGATGGACGAATTGAGTAAAGCGCTTGAAATTAAACATATTGAAAGATTAAAGTTCAATTTGTGTACGGCGCAAGTCGGTTCGGTTTATCTTCAAACCGTTTCACACCTTGAAAGAATAGGCGACCATATTAGAAACGTTGCGGTTAGCATTAAGAGTTACTGTCATAACGATTCTAATAAAGTTATACACGAAGTAGAAGAATAAAATATTTTAAAAAACCAAATCCGCCATTGTTTTGTTTGACAAAGGGCGGATTTGTTTATATAATAAGGTAGGTAAAAACAATAATGGAGGGATTTTGGCAATAAAGCCAAACCTTCGGAGGTTATTTATGAATAAAAAATCTATAAAAGACGTACAAGTAGCAGGCAAAAGATGCCTTGTAAGAGTGGACTTTAACGTTCCTATGAAAGATGGTAAAATTACCGATGAAAACCGTATCAACGGTGCACTTCCCACAATTAAGTATTTAGTTGACAACGGTGCTAAGGTAATTCTTTGCTCACACATGGGCAAACCCCATAACGTATTGACTGAAGGCTTCGGCTTAACCAAGAAAGAAAAGAAGGCTGTTGAAGCACTTCCCGCTGAAGAACAAGCAAGCGCTAAGGCGGAATATCTTAAAAAGGCTCTTAAAGATAAGGAAAAATATTCACTTCGTCCCGTGGCTGTAAGGCTTTCTGAACTTTTAGGCAAAGACGTTGTGTTTGCTGAAGACGTTGTAGGACAAAGTGCCGACAAGGCGGTTGCTAATATGAAAGATGGCGACGTTGTGCTTTTGGAAAACACTCGTTTTGAAGCGGGTGAAGAAAAACGTGACGAAGCACTTTGCAAAAAACTTGCTTCATACTGTGATATTTACGTTAACGATGCTTTTGGTACTGCACACCGTTCACATGCAACTACCGCTGCTATTGCTGAATACGGCTTTGTAGATACTGCCGTTTGTGGTTTCCTTATCGAAAAAGAACTTTCAGTTATGGCAGACGCATTAGAAAACCCCGTTCATCCTTTCGTTGCCGTTTTAGGTGGTGCAAAGGTTGCCGACAAACTTAAGGTTATTAGCAACTTGTTAGAAAAGTGCGATACCTTAATCATTGGCGGTGGTATGGCATATACCTTCCTTAAAGCAAAAGGTTATGAAGTAGGCACTTCACTCGTTGACGACGAACAAATTGGTTACTGCAACGATATGATGTCAAAAGCAGAGCAATTAGGTAAAAAACTTCTTCTTCCGATTGATACTACTATTGCAAAAGAATTCCCAAATCCTATTGACGCTGAAATTGAAGTTTCAGTTTGTGATGCAGATAAGATGCCTGCAGATATGATGGGCCTTGATATTGGCATTAAAACCGCCGAACTTTACGCTGACGCTGTAAAGAGTGCTAAAACGGTTATCTGGAACGGTCCTATGGGCGTATTTGAAAACCCAACCTTAGCAAAAGGCACTATTGCCGTTGCTAAAGCATTGGCAGAAACGGATGCAACCACTATTATCGGTGGTGGCGACTCTGCTGCTGCAGTAGCACAACTTGGTTTTGCTGATAAGATGACCCATATTTCAACCGGTGGCGGTGCTTCACTTGAACTTTTTGAAGGTAAAAAATTACCCGGTATCGAATGTCTTAATGACAAGTAATATATTCAACAAAGGAGATTAACATGAGAAAACCTATTATTGCTGGTAACTGGAAAATGAACAAGACGGCAAAGGAAGCCGTAGCTTTAATTAACGACCTTAAGCCATTGGTTGCAAAATCTAAGCCTGAAGTGGTTGTATGCGTGCCTTACACTGATTTGTGGGCGGTTGCAGACGCTATTAAAGGTTCTAAGATTAAACTTGGTGCTGAAAACGTTTCTTGGGCTGACAGCGGTGCATTCACTGGTGAAATTTCTGCCGATATGCTTAAGGAAATCGGTGTTGAATACGTTATTATTGGTCACAGCGAAAGAAGACAGTATTTCGGCGAAACTGATGAATCGGTTAATAAAAGATTAAAACAAGCATTAGTTAAAGGCTTAAAACCCATCGTTTGCGTTGGCGAAACTTTGGAACAAAGAGAAAAGAATAGAACCAAAAAGGTTCTAAAGAAACAAATTTTAGACGGCTTTAAGGATATTATTGAAAGTGATTTTGCTAATATCGTTATCGCTTACGAACCCGTTTGGGCAATCGGCACTGGCAAGACCGCTACTGCTGAAGACGCTAACAAGACGATTGGCTTTATTAGAAGCTTAGTTAAAAAGACTTGGGGTGCAGAAGTTGCTAAATCACTCCGTATTCAATATGGTGGCAGTATGAAGCCTTCTAACGCAAAAGAGTTAATGGCTATGCGCAATATAGACGGTGGTTTAATCGGTGGCGCTTCACTCAAAGCTGAAGATTTTGCAGGCATCGTAAACTATAAAGGTTAATTATTAAAGACGGCGTTAATACGCCGTCTTTTTTGCCTTTCAAACGCTTGATTTTTATTCTTGAATAATATATAATTGATAAGAATTTTATGTATAGGAAGTGTTTTATGTCTAAACCTAATTGTATAATCATAATGGACGGCTACGGTATAAGTGAAGCAACTGCGGGCAACGCAGTTTGTATTGCGGGGTCTAAAAACGTTTGTGCGCTTTCAGAAAAATATCCTTCAACCACGATAGGCGCAAGCGGTATGGACGTTGGTCTTCCCGAAGGTCAAATGGGCAACTCTGAAGTTGGTCACTTAAACATTGGTGCAGGTAGGGTAGTATATCAAGATTTAACTAAAATTACCAAGTCTATCGCAGACGGGGACTTTTTTGTAAACCCTGCATTGCTTAAAGCAATTGATAACGCTGTAAACAACGATAAGAACTTACATTTATACGGTCTATTGTCAACTGGTGGCGTGCATTCACACACTACGCACGTATACGCTTTATTAAAATTGGCAAAAGATAAGGGTGTTAAAAACACTTTCGTTCACTGCTTCTTAGACGGTAGGGATACCGACCCTAAGTCTGGTGCTGAATTCGTAAAACAATTGCAAGAGCAAATGAACGAATTATCATACGGTAAAATTGCATCCGTTTGCGGAAGATATTACGCTATGGATAGGGATAATAACTGGGATAGAATACAAAAGGCTTACGAAATGTTAACGCTTGGCAACGGTGTAAAAGAAACCGATGCTGTAAAAGCCGTTTTAAACAGTTATGCTAACGACGTAACTGATGAATTCGTGCTTCCCACTAATATTTGTGAAAACGGTGCGCCTATCGGATTAATTGAAAAACAAGATTCAATAATCTTCTTCAACTTCCGTCCTGATAGAGCAAGGCAAATTTCAAGGGCGTTCTCGCAAAAAGAGTTTACACCTTATTTCGATAGTGAAAAGGGCAAAAATATGTATTTTGAAAGAAAGGGTGGCTTTATAAATCCCGTATACGTAGGCTTTGCTGTTTACGACGCAAGTTTTAAAGACGTTTTCGTTGCCTTCCCGCCCGAAGAAATCACCAACACCTTGCCACAATATTTATCAAAACTCGGTAAAACGCAACTTCATATTGCCGAAACTGAAAAGTACGCCCACGTAACCTTTTTCTTTAACGCTAAGTTAGAAGCACCTGTGGACGGCGAAACGAGAATAGTTATTCCGTCACCCAAGGTTGCCACCTACGACTTAAAGCCTGAAATGAGTGCCTACGAAGTAACTGAAAGGGCGATAGAAGAACTTGATACCAACAAATACGACGTTATGATTTTAAACTTTGCAAACTGCGATATGGTAGGTCACACCGGCGACTTAAACGCTGCAGTTAGCGCTGTTAAGGCGGTTGATGAGTGTGTTCAAAAGGTAGTTGATAAAATTCTTGCAATGGGTGGCAACGCAATAATTACTGCCGACCACGGCAACGCCGATAAAATGTTAGACGAAACGGGTGCACCTTTTACTGCACACACCACCAACGTAGTTCCGCTTATCGTGGTCGGTGAAGAATACGTGGGCAAAAAACTTTTATCCGGTGGTAAACTTTGCGATATAGCACCCACCTTACTTGATATGATGGGTTTAGATATTCCCACGGAAATGAGCGGAAAATCTTTAATTGTTAAATAAATTGCATAAAAATAGTTGAAAAAATAGTTTTTGTGTGATACAATAACAAATGTTTGTGATATAAATTCTATTTAAGGAGTTAAAAATGAATATTTTAAACATGCTTATGGCATCATTTATGAATATATGGCACGGCGGGTTAAGGCAAGCGTTTGCTATCGTTTTGGCAATCTGCGGATTGTTTATTATAATGGTAGTTTTGTTCCAGCCTGGCAACTCATCGGGCGTTAGCGCTTTAGGCGGAACCACAGAAACTTTCCTTGGTAAAAATAAAAGCAAAACTTTCGAACATAAAATGAAAAAGCTTACGGTAATAAGCACCATCATTACAGCTGTTTTATGTATCGTGTTTGCAGTTATTTCAGCATTGTTCCCAATTGCTTAAGGATAAAACGATTTTTCGGCGGTTCTAATTAGAATCGCCTTTTTATTTATATGAAGAAGTTAGTATTAGAAGGTAAAATTCAAGGCAACGAACGTGGCTACGGCTTTTTTATTCCAAACGACGAAAGGTACGTTGATTTTTTTGTTTCCCACAGTGATTTACGTGGCGCTATGCACGGCGACACTGTGCTATGTGAGTGCCAAATTGTTGGAAAGGAAAGAACTGTGGCACGTGTGCTTAAAGTTATTGAAAGGGGCTATACGGAAATTATAGGCACTTATTTTTCCACACGTACGGGCGGATTCGTTCAACCTGATGAAAAACGTTATTTTTGCGACGTGTTTATTAAAGGCGGAAAGGGCGTATACGCTAAGTCGGGCGAAAAGGTGGTTTGCAGAATTTTAGCATATCCACAACGTAAAAACCCCGAAGGCATCGTTACTGAAATTTTAGGCAAGCAATTTTCTAAAAAAGCCGAAGTTAACTCTATTATAAAGACGTATGGACTTGAACAAAAGTTTCCAGATAAAGTTGTTAAGGCGACTAAAAAACTATCCGACCCGACTGAAATAGACTACGTTAATAGAACTGACCTAACGGCGTTAAATTGCTTTACCATAGACGGCGAAGATTCCCGTGATTTCGACGACGCTGTTTCTATCAAGAAAAAGGCTAACGGTTGTTACGAACTTGGCGTTCATATAGCCGACGTAAGCCACTACGTTTTAGTAAACGATGATATTGACCGTGAAGCGTTGTTAAGGGGTACTAGCGTCTATTTTCCCGAAAGCGTTATACCGATGTTGCCTGAAAAACTAAGCAACGATTTATGTTCGCTTGTTGAAGGAAAAAATAGGCTAACGCTCTCCTGCGTTATGACCATAAATAAGCACGGTAAGGTAACTAAGTCGCAAATTTTTCCGTCGTATATTAATAGCAAAGCAAGGCTTACGTATAACCAAGTACAAGCAATGCTTGACGGTGATAAAGAGATTGCAAAAAAACACGCTAACGTTTACGCCGACGTGCTTTTAATGGGTGAATTGTCCGACCTTGTCAACGCTAATCGATGTGCTAACGGATACGTTGATTTAGACGTTAGTGAAAGCAGAATTATCGTTAATAATGGCAAGATTGAAATTACCGCCACCCCACGTGACAAGGCGCACGGGCTTATTGAAGAGTTTATGATTTTAGCAAACGTTTGCGTCGCAAAAACTTTTAGTGAAAAGATTCCGTTTATTTTTAGGATTCACGAAGCACCCGACCAGCTTAAGTATGAAGAACTTTTAGATTTCTTAAAGGGGCTTGGTATAAATATTCCTTACACTGAAGACGTCACTACAAAAGATTACGAAAGTATTTTGGAAAAAGCCAAAAACAGTTCGGCATATACGGTTATAAATAGGGTTATGCTTCGCTCTATGCAAAAGGCTAAATATTCAACCTTTAATAAAGGGCATTTTGGGTTGGGGAAAAGTCTATATTGCCATTTTACTTCGCCAATTAGAAGATATCCTGACCTATTCGTGCATAGGGTTATAAAAGACTTTTTTGCAAGCGGTGAAAGGTTTGTTGTTAAAAAGTACGGCGGTTTAGCTGAAGGCGTTGCTAAACAGTCGTCCGAAGCCGAAAGAAACGCTTTAGAAGCCGAAAGAACAATGGACGATTACTATAAAATGCTTTATATTCAAGATTACGTCGGTGAAGAATTTGACGGCGTGATAAGTGGCGTAACTAATTTTGGTATCTTCGTTGAACTTGAAAACGGAATAGAAGGATTGATTAAACTTGAAACGCTTGACGGTAGGTTTATCTACGACCAAAAGAATTATAGACTAAGCAATGGTAAAGATACGTATAAACTTGGCGACGTGTTAAAAATTAAGGTTGTGGGTGTAGATATAGCGTCAAGACGTGCGGAATTTATTATTTTTAATAATAACACTTGCAAAAAGAACAAAAAAAGAGTAATATAATTAAATGGAACAAAAAACCATATCAACCAACAGGTTGGCTCAGCACGAATATTTTATCTTGGAAAGGGTGGAAGCCGGCATAGTTTTAGAAGGTGCCGAAGTTAAATCTTTAAGGGCGGGTAACTGTAACCTTAAAGAAAGTTTTTGTTTGGTTAGTAACGGCGAAATGTTTATAAAAAATTTACATATTCCCATTTACGACAATTCAAGTGCGTTTAACACTGCTAATCCTAAAAGGGATAGGAAACTTCTTCTTAACAAGCAAGAGATTGTTAAACTTTCTTCCAAAGTACAACAAAAGGGTTTGACGTTGGTGCCTTTAAGGTTGTATTTTAAGCAGTCGCTTATTAAAGTAGAACTCGGCTTGTGTCAAGGTAAACACACTTACGATAAAAAACGAACACTAATGGAAAAAGATTTGATGCGTGAAAAAGAACGTCAAATTAAGAATTATAAATAACTATAAAGGACAAACTATTATGAGTAAAAAGCGAATTGAAACAGTATGCGTTCAAGGTGGCTATACGCCAAAGAACGGTGAACCAAGGCAAATTCCCATTTATCAAAGCACTACTTTTAAATACGATACCAGCGAAGATATGGGCAAACTTTTCGACTTGGAAGCAAGCGGTTATTTTTACACCAGACTTCAAAACCCAACTAACGACTTAGTTGCCGCTAAACTTTGCGAACTTGAAGGCGGTTCTGCTGCAATGCTTACTTCTTCAGGTCAAGCGGCTAACTTCTACTCTGTGTTTAACGTTGCAAACTGTGGCGACCACGTTGTTGCAAGTTCTGCAATTTATGGTGGTACTTTCAACCTTTTTGCCGTTACTATGAAGAAGATGGGTATTGACTTTACCTTCATCTCGCCAGATAGTACTGAAGAAGAAATTCAATCTGCATTTAAACCCAACACTAAAGCATTGTTTGGCGAAACTATCGCTAACCCTGCTTGTTCTGTTTTAGATATTGAACTTTTCGCTAAGGTTGCACATAAAAACGGCGTTCCACTTATTATTGACAACACCTTTGCAACGCCTATAAACTGCCGTCCTATCGAATGGGGTGCTGATATAGTAACACACTCAACCACTAAATACATTGACGGTCACGGCGTAAGCGTAGGTGGTGCGATTATTGATGCGGGTAAGTTTGACTGGAATAAGTACGCTGATAAATTTCCAGGTCTCTGCACGCCTGACGACAGTTATCACGGTGTTTGCTACGTTGAAAGGTTCGGCTTGGGCGGTGCTTTTATTACAAAGGCGACCGCACAACTTATGAGAGATTTTGGGTCTATTCAATCACCACAACACGCTTTCTATATAAACTTAGGCTTAGAAAGTTTACACGTTAGGATGAAACGTCATTGTGAAAACGGCTTGGCAGTTGCAAAATTCTTGTCTAATCATCCTAAGATTGATTGGGTTAGATATTGTGGTTTAGAAGGGGATAAATATTACGATTTAGGTCAAAAATATTTACCAAACGGCTCTTGCGGTGTTCTTTCATTTGCAGTTAAGGGTAATAGAAAAGATGCTGAAACTCTTATGAAAAACTTAAAAGTTGCCGCTATTGAAACTCACGTTGCCGACGCAAGAACTTGTTGTTTGCACCCTGCAAACGCTACCCACAGGCAAATGACTGACGCTCAGCTTGAAGAAGCACAAATTCCGCCTACGCTAATTCGTTATTCTTGTGGTTTAGAAAACGCCCAAGATTTAATCGACGACTTAGCACAAGCATTAGAAAAAGTATAAAAGAATAACAAAGGAGAACAAATAAATGCCAATCGTAGTTCCAAAGGATATTCCGGCGTCTAAAATTTTGCAATCGGAAAATATATTCGTTATGAACGAAAAGCGTGCGATGAGTCAAGATATTCGTCCGCTTGAAATTGCAATTTTAAATCTAATGCCCACGAAAATCGTTACGGAAACTCAACTTATGCGTTTGCTTTCAAATTCTCCTTTGCAAATCAACGTAACGCTTGTTAGCACCACTTCTTACGTGGGTAAAAACACGCCCATTGAACACCTAACCAAGTTTTATAAAACGTTTGAAGAAATTAAAAACAGAAAATTCGACGGTATGATTATAACGGGTGCACCTGTTGAAGAAATTGAATTTTCAGAAGTTAAGTATTGGAAAGAACTTGAAGAAGTTTTTGAGTTTGCAAAAAACAGCGTAACCAGTACGATGTTTATTTGTTGGGGTGCGCAAGCGGCACTACATTATTTTTACGGCATTGATAAACACCCGTTGCCTAAAAAACTATTTGGTATTTTTAAGCATAAAAAATTAATCAAATACGATAAACTATTAAAGGGTACTGACGATAGGTTTTTTATGCCACACTCAAGGCACACCACCGTTTATGAAGAAGATATTAAAAATTGCAAAGATTTAGTCTTACTTGCTGCTTCTAAACAAGCAGGTGCAAGTATTATGCGCTCTAAAGACAATAAGTTTATATTCATAACGGGGCACGCCGAATACGACAGGGATACCTTGCTTAACGAATATCAAAGGGATTTGGACAAGGGCTTAAAGATTGACCCGCCAGAAAATTACTTTGTAGACGGTAAAAAGGGTGAAATAAATATGTGTTGGTCGTCCACGGCAAACATAATTTATTCTAATTGGTTAAACCACTACGTTTATCAGTCAACGCCTTTTGATATCGAAAAAATTAAATAAAACACCGCACTTTTAGTGCGGTTTATGGGGACGACTTAGTTTCGATTGGGCGTCCGATACAAGATGTAAGCATACCGAAGGCTCGTCTTCGTAAAAACGGAACTTAAATTTAAATGCTAACAATCAACAATTAGCATACGCTGCTTAATTTAAGCGTACGCTTTACCTAACCTTTTCCGTTGGGATAGGCTAAAGTGTCATATTTAACGGACAACGGCACTATTGTTTGTCTGTGGCAATTGTGCGGAATTTAGCAGAATACGGTGGCTTCAAGCCCGCCGATTGGCGTGAGTTGCCTAAAATTTAAAATTCGGATAAGTATGTAGAAGATTTTGTCTAAGCGTTCAAGACCGGAGTGCAAGTCTCCGCGTCTCCACCAAAATTAAAGGAGCACAAAAAAGTTCTCATTTAATTTTGGTTGTAACACCGCATATAAGGAGACTTGCTGGGGGAGAAGTTTGGCACTTTCAAAGTTGTTTGTTGCGGTAAAAAATAGTTGGTTTTGGTACTGCCTTTATTGAGTGTAAGTCCTATAAAAAAACACCAACCAATTTGTACGTGCCAAGTAAAATAAGAATTATAGGTGATATAAATCGTATACTTCCTAATTTTTTTATAATCTTAGTTTCGGTTAAACATATTCCTATTGCTATCATAATTCCGTGCATAATTGCTATTATTACGGGTACGTAAAAAGCGTTTATTCCCATAATGGCGAGCGACAGGTTTGCAACAGCGCCGTCAAGCCCAACGGCTACACCTACTAAAAGTGATTGTTTAAACAAAGTCGTGTCCTTTTCAGGTGTATTTTTATCTTTTTTGCATAGGTTATAAACGCCTATTGCAATAAGTAAAAGTCCACCAACGCCGGTAGCTTTTTGGTTAATATATTTAGAAAGAAGTATTGCAAGATAGTTGGTTATAAAACACATTACCAAAACGGTTAGGGTAATGGTCAAAATTATTGGCAATTTCTTTTTATGGCTAAGTGAAAGCGAAAACCCACAAACCAAAGAATCAATGCTTACTGTAAAGGCGGTAAGAAGTAAAAAACAAATCATTTGTACACCAAGAAAAAAGGTTTAGTATACTTATTTATATTCAAATTTTGAAAATATGGTTTTTTACGGGTAAAAAACTTTGCTTTTTATATTATTTTTTTAAAAATAATACAAAACTACATTGACAAAGTGGGTGTAATGTTGTAAAATATTAAAAGTATAATTAGCATTATAAGGAGCATCATGCTTAATATGAAGACCGCAAAATCAGTCAAGATTACTTTATTAATAACCGCAATGGCAATGTTCGTATGTTCATTGCTTTGTCAGGTGGGGATATTCTCCGCTTTTGCGGCAAGTACAATCACACCGTCAAATTATTTTACTTTCACTTCTAAAGAAACGAGCAAGTTTGACTACGTGGAAAATCTTGAAGACAATTATCAAGTTAACGGCAACGCTGTAGAATACGGTGTTCTTTCCGCTGTAAAGGCAGGCGACGTTGTAGGTCTTAAAAACAAAGTCGTAGTAGACGATTTGGGTGTTAAACTTGTAGTTGACCAAAAAATTAGCAAGTTTACCGTGTTGTTAAAAGCATCTTCATACGACGTAAACGGCAATAGAATTGAAAAAGACGACCAAGTTGAATTTGATAAGCAAATCGTAACTGAATATCAAGTTGCTTCAAACGGCATGGTTAATTTAGAATTTGGCGTAACCGACGGCTATATTACCGTAACCGAAGTGGCTGGTGGAACGAAGAACGCTATTGCAGATACTACCGACAGTTATTTCAAAATTAGACACGTTGATAAAACGGCCGTTGAACTTTCTTTTAGAATTGATGAAGTTGCTTCTGATGAAGCGGTAGACTTCGTTATTACCGATATCAATCAAAAGGTTTCTGCTGGTTACGTTGATAACGACTACAACCAAAGTTTTAAGCTTAACGCTGAAAAGAACGCTATTTTAGAAACGGCTCTTCCAAGAATTGCTTTAGCCGACAGTTTCTTTACAAACACTCAAGCAGACTTGTATCAAATCATAAAGATGGACGGCGACCTTTACACCGTTGATATGACTGTTTACGGCGTAGTAAAGGCAACTTCTATGAGTAACATTTTCTTGTCTGCCGGTTCACTTGACGCTAACGGCTTCAATATGACCGTTAACGATGAAACCAACTCTAAGCGTATTATATTTAACTTAAAGACGGATGCAACGGGTGCTTCTATGATGAGCTTCCACGTTTCAACCAAGGTTGGTGGCGTGCAAGCTAATATTGAAACTTACGACGTTAAAGTTGTTCAAAGCGACGTGGAAAATAAAGCGCCAGAGTATAAGGACGTTTCGCTTGTAAGTAACCAAGTTGAAAGCTTCCAAAAGGCTTTAGACATTGCAAGCAAGAAAAACGGTCACAGCTTAAATTTGGGCGATAAGATTACCGTTCCTTCACTTGAAAACTTTATTACCGACGACTATTCTTCTTTCAATAAACTCAGTAAAACCATCCACTTGGTAACTCCTTCAAATCAAGATAAAACTTCAACTTCTTCAAGCATTCAATTAGACGAAATTGGTACTTATAAGTTGTACGTTACCTTTAAGGATGAAAACGGCGCAAGTATGGATAAGGAAGATTTCTATTCGGACGACCCGACCGAAACGCCCAAGTATTCAGATTTCGTGTTTACTATCACCATCAACGACGACGCTGATTTATTGGTAAACCCTGAAGACCAAGACGACGGCTACGTAGGTATCGTTTATAAGGCTTCTCCTTTTGATATCGTTGCAAGTGGTTATACCACGGAATATACTTTGTATTATAATTCTGACCTAAACGCAAAAGCAGACTCTGCTGGTTGGAAGCAAATTCGCACCTTAAAAGATTATCGTGCTAACCCACAAGGCGATTACACCGAAGAAGAACTTGAATATATCAATTATAATGGCGAATTAACCTTCCGTCCCGACAAAATCGGTAGCTATAAAATTAATTGCTATATTTCTTCAGAAAAATCGTATAGGGACGCTGAAGGGGATACCATTATTCGTATAGCGTTAGAGCCTACTCCCGTAAAGCCGGCAAATAATTGGCTTAAAGAAAACGTTTGGTCAGTTGTTTTCCTTTCAGTAGGTACTCTTTGCTTGGTTGCTATCGTAGTGCTTCTATTTATTAAGCCGAAGGATGCCGAATAATTATAATAATTAAACCTAAAAGGACTTCGGAATTTACCGAAGTCCTTTTGTGATAAATTTGCTTTTATAATTTTTATTATATGATTAGTTTTGTTTCAGACAAACAACGCAAACTTTCAAAAATTGCGTTAATTAAATGTGAGGGGTTATCCTTCTCGGCATTGCAAAAACTACTGCGCAACAAAGACGTTAAGGTCAACGGCAAAAGAATTAACACTGACATTAACCTAAACGTTGGCGACGTTGTAGAGCTTTATTATACTCCGATAAAAGCTGATGCTTTTTCGGTTGTTTTTGCCGACTCAAACGTGTTGGTTATCAATAAGAAAAAAGGGTTTACTTCCGAAAGCGTTTATCAAAGAGTTCTTGAGCAATATAATTCGGCGGGCTTTATTCATAGACTTGATAGAAATACCGATGGTGTTATGATTTTTTCGCTTAACTCTGAAAGCGAAAAGGAACTTCTTCTCGGATTTAAAAACCACACCTTTGAGAAGGAATATCTTGCCACAGTTTACGGTGTTATGGATAAAAATTCAGACGTTCTAACGGCGTATTTGTTAAAGGATTCTGATACGTCAACCGTTAAGATTTTTGACCAAAAAATAAAGGGCGCAGTTGAAATTAAAACTGGGTACGATGTTATTAAGCGTTACAAATATAGCACCTTATTAAGGGTTAAATTGTACACGGGTAAAACCCACCAAATAAGAGCGCATTTTGCTCATATTGGGCATTTTGTTTTGGGTGACGGTAAGTACGGTAATAATTCTATAAACGACGCTAAGGGTATTAAAAAGCAAATGCTTCAGTCCAATTCTCTTACCTTGCATTTTGACGAGCGTAGTCTGCTGTATTATCTCGACGGAAAGACGTTTTCTATAAAGGGGGAAATGTAATGCCACAAGACGCTTTTACCCTAAATTATTTGTGTAAGGAATTAAACGACTTACTTGCGAGTGGAAAGGTCAATAAGATAGTTCAACCGGACGTAGATAACCTTGTTTTTACTATATACGCACACAATAAAACTCATAGACTTTTAATATCGGCAAACCCGTCTATGCCGAGAATTGGTATAACTCAAAAGGATGCAACGGCACTACTTACCGCACCGAACTTTTGTATGCTATTAAGAAAACACTTGCTTTCGGCAACGGTGGATAGAATTTCACTTGTTGGCTTTGATAGAATAGTTAAAATCGACCTAACGCCGTCAAGCGAGTATTTTGACGTAAAACAAAAAACCCTATACGTAGAATTGATGGGTAGGTACAGTAATATAATTCTTACTGAAGAAGGCAAAATTTTAGGTGCAAATAGGGGGATAAACGTATTTGACAACGGCATTAGACCGCTATTTGTTGGTAAGACGTACGTGTTTCCACCAGTTGGTGAAAAAAAACTTCCAAGCGACTTTTCGCTTATAGAATATTTTAGCAAAGAAGTTAGTGACTTTGCATCGCATATTTGCAACGGCGTACAAGGAATAGCGCTTTCAACCGCAAGTGAAATCGTTAACTCGTATAATCAAAAAACGGGTGCTAATCCGCAAAAAAAACCGCAAGATTTTTTTAACTTTTTTAATGATTATTTATATAATTCTAAGATAAAGCCCTGCGTTTATTCTATTTGTGGAAAAGTAACCGACGTTTGTGCTTTACCATATCTGTTAAATAAAGGCGAAATCACATATTTTGATACTCTATATTCTGCCGAAGATTTTTATTATAACCGACTTGTTAGCGATAAGGAATATAGGAATAAATATGAACGTATAAATTCGATTATTGCTCAGGCAATTAAACGTGCGAAAAAGAAATTAAGTATACTAAAAAGTAGAGAGCGTGACGCCGAAGATTGTGAAAAGAATAGAATATTTGGCGAACTAATTTTATCGAATATATATAAAATTAAACGTGGCGATAGGGTTTTAGACACGGTTAATTACTACGACAACACGTCTGTAAGCATACCGCTTGACGAAAACTTGTCGCCATCGCAAAACGCCGAAAAGTATTACAAAAAATACAATAAACAAAAAAGGACGATTGAAGCCTTAAAACCACAGCTTGAAGCTATAAATGCCGAACTTGATTATCTTGATAGCGTTGCTTTAGAAGCAGAACTTGCTGAATCTATAAGCGATATTGACTTTGTTTTGTTGGAGTTGACGTCGCTGGGTTATTGCAATAACAAACAACAAAAAATTGAGCCTAAAAAGAAGGAAGAAATTTTCTGTAGGGAATACTTTTGCGACGGTTATATTATAAGGGTTGGCAGAAATAATACCGAAAACGATAAATTGACCTTTTCTGCAAAGCCAAACGATTTTTGGGTACACGTAAAGGACTACCACTCGTCGCACGTTATAATCGTAAATCCGTTAGGTAAAGAAATTCCACAAAAGGTTCTTTTAGTTGCGTGTGAAATTTGTGCCTATTACTCTAAAGCAAGGAACGGTGGTAAAGTTGAAGTAGTTTATACTAAACGTAAACATATTAAAAAGCCACCTAGAAGCAAGCCGGGTTTTTGCCACTATGAAAATTTTAGGTCCACGTCGGTTATTCCAAATAAACGTCAGGAATTTTTAAAATCAGAGTAAAAACACTTAAAAAACCTTGCCTTTTGGCTTATATTGTGTTAAAATTGATAAAGAATTTAATGAATAGGAGAGATTCATGAAGTATACGTTTGAAAAAGGTGAAAAAAGCACCCAAAAACTCACGATAGAGTTAAACAAAGAAGAATGGGTAGCGGCTAACGACGCTGCTTATGAAAAGACCAAAGGCAAATATTCTTTGCCCGGTTTTAGAAAAGGTAAAGTTCCTAAAAAGGTTTTGGAATCAACTTACGGTCCTGGCATTTTCTTTGAAGATGCTATTGACGTTGCGTTCTCAAAATATTATAAAGAAATTTTAGATAAAGAACCCACTTTTGAACCTGTTGGTATGGTTTCTTTTGAAGACTTTAAGGACAATGGCGATAAGGGTGCGACCTTAGTCGTTATCGTTCCCGTCAAGCCTGAAGTTAAACTTGGTGCTTATAAAGGCGAAACTTATAAAAAGAACACTTATAAGGTTCTTAAAAAGGATATCGACGAAGACATTGCTCGTCTTCAAGAACGCAACTCTCGTATGGTAGAAGTTACTGATAGAGCTGTTGCTGATGGTGACACCGTTCTTATCGACTATTCTGGTAGTGTTGACGGCGTTAAGTTTGCTGGTGGCACGGCTGAAAAGCAAACCTTGGTTATCGGTAGTAAGACCTTTATTCCCGGCTTTGAAGAACAACTTATCGGTATGAATATCGGCGACGAAAAGGATATCAACGTTAAGTTCCCTGAAGATTATCACGCTGAAGAATTAAAGGGTAAAGATGCTGTTTTTGCTATTAAGCTTCACGAAATTAAGGTTAAAGAACTTCCTGAAGTTAACGACGATTTTATTAAAGACGCTGTTGGTGCTGAATCTTTAGAGGCTTATAAAAAAGAAGTAAAGGAAAGATTGACTAAGCAAAATAAAGATAGAGCGGACAGAGAACTTGAAGATGAAATCATCAAAAAGGTTACTGAAACTAGTGAAGTTGTAATTCCCGACGCTCTTATCGATAATCAAACCGAACGTATGGTTCAAGAATTTGGTTACAGACTTTCTTACCAAGGCATGAAATTGGAAGACTACTTAAAATATATTGGCAAGACCGTTGACGACCTTAAGAACGATTACAAAGAACAGGCTGAAAATATCGTTAAGTCACAACTTGTAATCGAACAAATTATCGAAAACGAAAAGCTTGAAGCTACTGACGAAGAAGTTGAAGCACGTGTTGCTGAAATGGCTGAAAAGCAAGGTAAGAAAGCACCCGATATTAAAAAGAATATGGGCGCACCTCAATTGGATTACATTAAAAACGACATAATCGTTAAAAAGCTTTTCGATTTATTAAAGAAAGAAAACACAATAGAATAATTTTTAACCAAAGATTACCCGATAATTAGTTCTGAAAAGAATAGTTATCGGGTAAACTGTAATAATTTATAAAGGGGTTTAAAAATGATTAAGAATACCGTTGTGCCTTACGTTGTTGAACAAACGGGCAAAGGCGAAAGAAGTTACGATATATACTCACGTTTATTAGAGGACAGAATAATATTTTTAACGGGTGAAATTAACGACGCCGTTGCCGACGCCGTAGTTGCCCAACTTATCTATTTGGAAGGAAAAGACCCCAATAAGGATATTTGTCTTTATATAAACAGTCCTGGTGGTAGTGTTACCGCCGGTTTTGCCATCTATGATACTATGAACTATATCAAGTGTGACGTTAGCACCATTTGTATTGGCATGGCTGCAAGTATGGGAGCGTTCTTGCTTTCAAGTGGCGCAAAGGGTAAAAGATACGCATTGGCTAATAGTGAAATAATGATTCACCAACCCTTAGGCGGTGCTCAAGGTCAAGCAAGCGATATCAAGATTCAGGCAGAACACATTTTAAGAACTAAACATCGATTAAACAGTATACTTTCTCAAAATAGTGGCAAACCTTACGAAGTAGTTGAAAAAGACACCGACAGGGATAATTACATGTCGGCTGAAGAAGCTAAAGAATATGGACTCATCGACCAAATTTTCGTAAAGCGTCCGTAGACTGGGGAATTAAATGAAAATTAACGAAAACGAACAACTATACTGCTCTTTCTGTGGCAAAACCAAAGAATTAGTTGAACGCTTGGTTGCAGGACCAAGTGGACTTTACATTTGCAATGAATGTATTGAAATTTGCAACGAAGTGTTAAAAGAAACGGACGCTAATGACGGCGACAAAATTACCAATCTTTTAAAGCCTGTTGAAATTAAAGAAATGCTTGATAAATACATCGTTGGCCAAGACGAAGCAAAAAGGGTGTTGTCGGTTGCGGTTTACAACCATTATAAGCGTATAAACGCTTCTACAAAAAAAGATGACGTTGAAATAGATAAAAGCAACATTTTGCTTCTTGGCCCAACGGGTAGCGGTAAAACTTTGCTTGCTAAAACGCTTGCGAAGATTTTAGACGTGCCTTTTGCAGTTGCAGATGCAACTACCTTAACTGAGGCAGGCTACGTCGGTGAAGACGTTGAAAATATTTTGCTTAAACTTATTCAAAACGCCGATTACGATATTGCCAAGGCTGAAAGGGGCATTATTTATATTGACGAAATTGATAAAATTGCACGTAAAAGCGAAAACGTATCTATTACTCGTGACGTTTCGGGCGAAGGCGTTCAACAAGCACTTTTAAAAATTATTGAAAGCACGGTTGCTTCCGTTCCGCCACAAGGTGGAAGAAAACATCCGCAACAAGAGTGTATTAGAATCGACACTACGAATATTTTATTTATTTGCGGTGGTGCTTTTGTTGGCTTAGATGAAATCATTACAAAAAGAAAGGAAAACGCTTCGCTTGGGTTTGGTGGAACGGTTAAGGAAGACAAATCAAAGACTTCTGATTTTGTTAGGGAAGTTCAACCACAAGACCTTATTAAATACGGCTTAATCCCCGAATTCGTAGGCAGAGTTCCAATTACCGTAGGCTTACACCCGCTTGATGAAGATGCTTTGGTTAATATTCTTACTAAACCGCAAAACGCTTTGGTTAAGCAGTATAAAAAACTTATTGGTCTTGATGACGTGGAATTGGAAATTACTGACGACGCCGTTTACGCCGTAGCAAGAAAGGCGATAGAATTAAAGACGGGTGCACGTGGATTAAGAACAATTTTAGAAAATCTTATGATTGATACCATGTACGATTTACCTTCGGATAAGAACATCGAAAGGGTAGTGGTTGACGAAAACGTAGTTCTTAACGGTGCAAAACCTAAGATTTTCAAAAAGGAAATTGCCTAAAAAAATAATTTAAAAAAATTCAAAAAACACTGTAAAAACGTTTGACAAAGACTTGCACTTTGTTTATAATGATTTATGCTGTGTAATTTGGGTTGATATGGAAAGTTACTTAAATCTTGCACAAAGATAGATAATTTCCATTGACAATTGTGAGAGCATAGACTCTTGCGACTAACTTTGAATAAGGATTAGTAAGGTCATTCGCAGCGACTTAAAAAATTAAGTATCGGCGAATGATTTTTTTATATTACTGGTTCGACACACACGGCAGAGTTACAAATTAAGTTAGGTAAAAGGAGAAACAAACAAATGGCAAGTCAAAAAATCAGAATTAAGCTTATGTCTTACGACGTTGAAATGTTAGACCAAGCTACGTCAAGAATCATCGATACGATGAAAAAGTCGGGTGCAAAAATCAGTGGTCCTATTCCACTTCCTACTGAAAAGGAAATAGTAACCATTCTTCGTTCCCCACACAAGTATAAAGACTCTCGTGAACAGTTTGAAATTAGAACTCATAAGAGACTTATCGATATCTATTCGCCCAACGTTAAGTTGCTTGACAGCATTCATTTGCCCGCAGGCGTTGATATCAAAATTAAATTGTAATCAATTATAAACATTATATATTATATGGAGGTGAACTTTATCTATGAATAAAGCAATCATTGGTAGAAAGTTGGGTATGACTCAACTCTTCTCAGCAGACGGAAAGGTTATTCCCGTAACGGTTATTGAGGCTGGCCCTTGTCCCGTAGTACAGGTTAAAACCTTAGAAAGAGATGGCTACTGTGCTGTTAAGCTCGGTTTTGCCGAAGTAAACGAAAAGATTCTTAATAAGCCCGAAAACGGTCAGTTTAAGAAGGCTGGCGTTGCTCCCCAAAAAGTTATGAAGGAATTCAAACTTGAAGGTGACTTAAACGTTGGTGACGTTGTAAAATGTGACGTCTTCGCTGCTGGCGACAAGATTGACGTTTCAGGCGTGTCTAAAGGTCACGGTTTTACCGGCGTTATTAAGAGATGGAACAATCACAGATTAAAAGAAACTCACGGTGTTGGCCCTGTACACAGAGAAGTTGGTTCTATGGGTGCAAACAGCTCTCCGTCAAGAGTATTCAAAGGCAAGAAGATGGCTGGTCAATACGGTTGTGAAAACGTTACCGTGTTAAATCTTGAAGTTGTAAAAGTCGATACTGAAAGAAACGTAATTCTCGTTAAAGGTGCCGTTCCCGGTCCCGTTAAAGGAATCGTTACTTTAAGAAATAGCGTTAAAGCGTAAGGAGAAAGGATATGCCAAGCGTAAAATTATATAATATGAAGGCAAGCGAAGTTGGCAGTCTTGAATTATCAGATGCTTTATTCAATGCTGAATATAACGAATCTGTTATTCATCAAGCTGTTGTAACCAGACTTGCAAACGAAAGACAAGGTACGAAGAGCACTTTAACCCGTAGCGAAGTTCGTGGCGGTGGTGCAAAGCCTTGGCGTCAAAAGGGCACCGGTAGAGCAAGACAAGGTTCTATCAGAAGTCCTCAATGGGTTAAGGGTGGCGTAGTTTTCGCTCCTAAGTCAAGAGATTTCTCTAAGAAAATGAATAAAGTTGCTAAAGAAGTTGCACTTTTTTCAGCACTTTCACAAAAGATTAGAGATGACGAAGTTATCTTTATTGACAACATTAAGGTTGATGCACCTAAAACTAAAGAAATGGTTGCTTTCCTTGATGCTTTCAAATTAAACAAGAGCGTGTTGTTGGTTATGGACAATGCTGACGAAGCGGTTTTAAGAGCAAGTGCGAATATTCCTGAAATTTCAACTCTTCCCGTTTCTCAAATTAACACCTATGACGTTGTTAAGAATGCAAAAATCGTAATTTCCAAAGACGCTGTAAAACAAATCGAGGAGGTCTATGGATTATAATGGCTGCACACGATATCATCATTAAACCGCTTCTTTCTGAAAAGAGTTATGCGGGTATCAAAGATAAGAAATATTACTTCATCGTTGCTAAAGATGCAAACAAAACCCAAATCAAACTTGCTATCGAAGAAATTTTCGGCGTTCAAGTTGAAAAGGTTAACACTGCAATCGTTGGCGGTAAGTTGAAAAGGCAAGGTAAGTACGCAGGTTACACCTCAGATTACAAAAAGGCTGCCGTTCAGCTTAAAAAAGACAGTAAGTCGATTGAGTTCTTCGACTCGTTGTCTTAATCAACTCGGAGGAAATAAAAAATGGCTATTAAAAGATATAAACCGACGTCTGCCGCTCGCCGTTTCATGACGGTTAGTGCTTACGACGAAATTACTTGTTGTAAGCCCGAAAGGTCTTTACTTGAAGACCAAAGAAAAAGCGGTGGTAGAAACGCTCAGGGTAAAATTACCGTTCGTCACATCGGTGGTGGCAACAGAAGAAAATACCGTATCATCGATTTCAAACGTAATAAAGACGGTATCCCTGCAACTGTAAAGACTATTGAATACGACCCCAACCGTTCTGCAAACATCGCACTTTTGTGCTATGCGGACGGTGCAAAAACTTACATCCTTGCACCCGTTGGCTTAAAGGTTGGCGACAAGGTTATGAGTGGTGAAACCGCAGATATCAAGGCTGGTAACGCACTTAAGCTTAAGGATATCCCCGTTGGTACTATGGTTCATAACATTGAAATGCAACCTGGCAAAGGTGGTCAAATTGCAAGAGCTGCTGGTATGAGCGCTCAAATCATGGCAAGAGATGAAAAGTACGTAACCCTTAAGATGCCTTCTGGCGAAATGAGATATATTCTTGCAAACTGCAAGGCTACTATCGGTCAAGTTGGTAACTTAGAACACGAAATCATCAGAATCGGTAAAGCTGGTAAGACCAGATACTTAGGTATCCGTCCTTCAGTACGTGGTGTTGTTATGAACCCATGTGACCACCCTCACGGCGGTGGCGAAGGCAAGTCTCCAGTTGGTATGCCCGGTCCTGTTACTCCGTGGGGTAAACCTGCTCTCGGTTACAAGACCAGAAAGCATAAGAAAGCTTCAAACAAGCTTATCATTACAAGGATAAATTAAGGAGTACGGCATGAGTAGAAGTGTTAAAAAAGGTCCTTATGTAGAACCCAAACTCTTAAAAAGAGTAGAAGAATTAAACGAAAAGAACGAAAAGAAGGTTTTAAAAACCTGGTCAAGGTCATCTACGATTTTCCCGCAGATGGTTGGCCACACTATTGCTGTTTATGACGGCAGAAAGCACGTTCCGGTATATTGCACCGAAGATATGGTAGGTTGCAAACTTGGTGAATTCGCTCCCACCAGAACCTTTAAGGGTCACGGCGGTGAAAAGACCACCGGTGGTAGATAGGAGGCTGAATTATGGCTAAGAATATGAGAGAAAAGACCGCAAGAATTGCGGAAAATAAAGACAGACGTCCCAGAGCTATTGCAAAGCACGTTAGAATCTCTCCTTATAAAGTTAGAGCAGTGCTCGATATTATTAGGGGTAAAGGCTACGCTCAAGCTGTTGCAATTCTCGAGAACACGCCCAGGTCTGCATCTGAACCTATCAAAAAGGTATTGATGTCAGCAGCGGCTAACGCTGAAAACAATCTTGGTATGAGTAAGGATAACTTATTCGTTGCTGCTTGCTATGCAGACCAAGGCCCCACGCTCAAAAGGGTTATGCCTAGAGCACAGGGTAGAGCTTTCAGAATCTTAAAGCGTACAAGCCACATTACCGTTGTGCTTGATGCTAAAGCGTAGGAGGAAGTTATGGGACAGAAAGTTAATCCACACGGCTTAAGAGTCGGTGTTATTAAAGATTGGGATTCTCACTGGTTCGTTGATAAAAAGTTATTTGCTGAAAACATCAAAGAGGACAATGAAATCCGTAACTTATTAAAGAAAAAGTACTATCAAGCTGCTATATCTAAAATCGCTATCGAAAAGGCGGCTTCAAAAATCGTTATCACTATTTATACTGCACGTCCCGGTGTTTTAATCGGCAAGCAAGGTAGTGAAATTGAAGTAATCAAAAAGGCTGTTGCTGGTATTTGCAAGGGTAAACAAATTTCTATCAATATTTCAGAAGTTAAGAAGCCCGATGCAGACGCTCAACTCGTTGCTGAAGGCATTGCTACTCAATTAGAAAAGCGTGTTTCTTTCAGAAGAGCAATGAAGCAAGCAATCGGTAGGTCTATGAGAGCTGGTATTAAGGGTGTTAAGGTTATGGTTAGCGGTCGTTTAGACGGCGCTGAAATAGCTCGTAGCGAAGGTTACCACGAAGGTTCTATTCCGCTTCAAACCTTAAGAGCAGACATTGATTACGGTTTCGCTGAAGCACACACCACCTTTGGTGTAATCGGTATTAAGTGCTGGATTTACAAAGGCGAAGTTATCGGCGGCTCCAAGAAGAAAGTTGAAGGAGGCGAAGCTTAATTATGTTAATGCCTAAAAGAGTTAAAAGAAGAAGAGTTCATCGTGGCAGAATGACCGGCAAATGCACTAAGGGTAACGTTATTGCTTACGGTGATTACGGTTTAGTTGCTACCGAACCCGGTTGGATTAAGTCTAACCAAATTGAAGCAGCCCGTGTTGCGATGACTAGATTTATTAAACGTGGTGGTAAAGTTTGGATAGACATATTCCCCCACAAACCTGTTACTAAGAAACCTGCTGATAGCCGTATGGGTAGTGGTAAGGGTTCTGTAGAATTCTGGGTAGCTGTTGTTAAACCTGGCAGAGTATTATTTGAAATGTCTGGTATCCCAGAAGATATCGCAAAAGAAGCTATGAGACTTGCTGGTCACAAACTTCCCGTTAAGACCAAGTTTGTTAAGAAGTCCGTTGCTGAAGAAATAAAAGAAGAAGGCGGTGAAGGTTAATGAAAACGAAAGAACTTCACGAATTAACGGTAAACGAATTAAACGCTAAAATTAAAGAACTTTCTGAAGAGTTGTTTAACCTTCGTTTCCGTCACGCAATTGGTCAGCTAGAAAACACGGCTTCTCTTAAAAACGTTAAGAAAGAAATTGCTAAAGCAAAGACCATTTTAAGAGAAAAAGAACTTGCTGAAAAGGCGTAGGAGTAGAGTATGGAAAGAAATTTAAGAAAAGAAAGAGTAGGAATGGTCGTTTCTGATAAGATGGATAAAACCGTAGTCGTTTCTATCGAAGAAAGATTTAAACATCCGTTATATAAGAAGACCGTTAAAAAGACTCATAAATTCAAAGCTCATGACGAAAGCAACGCTTGCGGTGTTGGCGATAAGGTTCTTATCGTTGAAACCAGAAAGCTTTCCAAGGACAAAAATTGGAGAGTTGCTGAAATCATTGAAAAGGCTAAGTAAGGAGGCACACAATGATACAACCACAAAGTAGATTAAAAGCAGCAGACAACTCTGGTGCTAAAGAATTGATGTGTATTAGGGTGTTAGGTGGTTCTTTCAGAAGAACTGGTAACATTGGTGACGTTATCGTTGCAAGTGTTAAAACCGCTACTCCCGGTGGCGCAGTTAAGAAAGGCGACGTTGTTAAGGCTGTTATCGTTAGGTCTACCAGCGGTGTTAGAAGAAAAGACGGCACCTACGTTAGATTTGATGAAAACGCTGCAGTTATTATCGACGCTCAAAAGCAACCCAAAGGTACTCGTATCTTTGGACCGATTGCAAGAGAACTCAGAGACAAAGACTATATGAGAATTATCTCTCTTGCACCCGAAGTGTTATAAGGAGAAGAAACAATGAAAGTTAAGAAAAACGATACCGTTTTAGTTTTAACCGGTAAAGACGCCGGCAAAACCGCAAAGGTTTTAGTTGCTCTTCCCAAGGATAACAGGGTTGTTGTTGACGGCGTTAACGTACAGAAAAAACACAAGAAAGCAAGAAGTGCACAAGAAGTTAGTCAAATCACCAATCAAGCTGGTCCTATTGACGCTTCTAACGTAATGGTAGTTTGCCCAGTTTGCAACAAGGCTGTAAGAGTTGCTTATAGTGTTGTTGGCGACAAGAAAGTTCGTATTTGTAAAAAATGCGGTGCTCCTTTAGATGCTTCTAAAGAAGCTAAAGAAGTAAAGAAGGCTACTGCTAAGAGAAAGACTAAGAAAGAAGCGACGGAAACGTCTGCTGAAGCTAAATAACGGAGGTACATGTAAATGGCAACAAAGAAAGCTCAGGTTGCTAACGAAACTGCAACCGAGAAAGCTCCTAACAGAATTAAAGAGCTTTACAAAGACACTGTAGTTCCCGCTTTGGTAAAGAAGTTTAACTATAAAAACGTTAACCAAGTTCCTAAGCTTGTTAAAATCACCATCAACTCTGGTTTGGGCGACGTAAAGGACAACGCTAAGAGCGTTCAACAAGCTCAAGAAGAATTAAAGCAGATTGCCGGTCAAAAACCCGTTCTTACCTTAGCTAAGAAATCTGTTGCAAACTTCAAAATCAGAGAAGGTATGAACGTAGGTATGAAGGTTACCTTAAGAGGCACCAGAATGTACGAATTCTTTGATAAATTCGTTTCTATTGCTCTTCCAAGAGTAAGAGACTTTAGAGGTGTTTCTACCAAGTCTTTCGACGGTAGAGGTAACT
>JAZQKH010000021.1:0-89769 GCA_045542055.1 Christensenellaceae bacterium
AATTTTTGTTCTTTATTCCTTTTTTTCGCATAAAAAATACACCTCCTTAAAGTGTCTAACTTTTGGGGTGCATTTCAAACGCTTGGGGGCTTTAAGCAACTAAAAATTTTAAAAAGAAAAAGGTAGGTAAAACCTACCTTAACTTTAACACAAAAATTAAACTCTTTCTACTTTACCGCTCTTTAAGCATCTGGTGCAAACGTATTCTTTTGAAACGTTACCATTAGCATCTTTAACGCTTACCTTTTGAAGGTTTGCATTATATAACTTAGGTGTTTTGCGGTTAGAGTGGCTAACCAAATTACCTGAAAGTTTACCTTTGCCACATACTGAACATACTTTACTCATTATCTAAGACCTCCGAATTGGAATAATAAATCAATTTACTCTAAATACTCTACCATATTCTTTAATAAAAAGCAACTTTTTTAGCGATATTTATTAAATTTTTAATATAAATGTTTTTTTAGAATGCAAAAAAATGAAAAAACTCTTATAAAGGGTTGCAAAAGTTGCTTAAATAATGTAAAATACTAATATAGATTATTATAAGGAGTTATCATGGCGGTAAGGACAAACAATATATACGGCAGAATAATTATAACCGATAAAACCATTGCAGATTTTGTCAGTCATATTGGTATGGATTGCTACGGCATCGTGGATTACGCATCAAAGAATTTATTTGAAGCAATCGGCTGTTTTCTTAAATTTGGTCCGGAAGTTAAGGGTGTTAAAATACACACTTGGGGCGACCGAATTAGTATTGACTTGTCTGTAATCGTAAAATACGGTGTTTCTATAAAAGCCGTCGTTGAAGCGCTTAAAGATAGCGTTAAATATAAGGTTGAACGCTTTACCGGTATGATTGTTGACTGCATTAACGTTAACGTTAAGGGTGTTCAAAGATAATCTAATTCAAAATAAAACCTTTCTTCGCAAGTAGGAGATTTTTATGCAAAAAACGATAAATGGGGCAATGCTCAGGTCAATGTTCGTGACTGCGGCAAAGCTTCTTGATATAAATAGAGCAGGTATTGACGCATTGAACGTCTTTCCCGTACCGGATGGTGATACGGGTACTAATATGAGTATGACCGTTCAATCATCTATAAAAGAACTTTCAAAAATTCAAAACAACAAAATCGATGAAATTACCGAAGCGGTAAGCAAGGGCGCACTGAGGGGCGCAAGGGGTAATTCAGGCGTTATAACATCCCAAATATTTAGGGGTATATGTTCTACTTTAGCAACTGCTAAAGAAATTGACACCAAGGTTTTTGCAAACGCACTTAAAAACGGTGCAAAAATCGCATACGGCGCAGTATCAAAGCCAAAAGAAGGCACTATTTTAACGGTTATTCGTATGGCTGCCGAGCACGCCGTAAAAGTTTATAGAAAATGCAGTGATTTTGAAACTTTCTTTCCAGAAGTAATAGGCGCTGCAAATTCAGCCGTTGAACTTACGCCGTCTATGCTTCCCGTTCTTAAAAAGGCGGGCGTAGTTGACGCTGGTGGTAAAGGCTTAGTTTTACTTTTAGAAGGCATGTATAAAGCCTTAAAGGGTGAAACCGTATCAGGTGACGAGATTATATCTGACGATACTTCTAACGATACTTCTTTTGAACACGTTGACGTAATGAATCTCGGCACGATAGAATTCGCTTACTGTACTGAATTCTTTATAGTAAACCTTAATAAGCGCACCACAATGGCAGATATTGAACGTTTAAGAGAGTTCTTAATGACCATAGGCGACTGTGTAATCGTTATAGGCGACTTAGAGTTTGTTAAAGTTCACGTTCATACCAATCAACCGGGCGTTGCACTTACGCACGCTTTAGAGCTTGGTGAACTTGACAAGCTTAAAATTGAAAATATGTTAGAGCAAAATCGTGCCCTTCTTAAAAAGTATGAAGAAGAAAAGAAACTTATGGGCATGATGGCAGTTTCCGCCGGTGACGGTATTACGGGTATATTTAAGGACTTGATGGTTGACGGCGTTATCGAAGGCGGGCAATCTATGAACCCGTCTGCAAGCGATATTGCTGACGCAGTTGCAAGAATAAACGCTGAAAACGTATTCGTTTTCCCCAACAATAAGAACATTATTCTTGCAGCAGAACAAGCAAAATCACTTGTAACTAACAAGACAATTCACGTTATACCTACCACCAATATTCCTCAGGGCTTCGTAGCGGCGCTTGCTTTTAACCCCGACCTTTCGGTTGATGAAAACAAGGCTAATATGATTCACGCATTAGACTCGGTTACCGTTGGACAAGTGACGTATGCCGTTAGGAACACTAAACTTTACGGCTTCGACTTAAAGATTGGCGACGTTATGGGACTTGACAACAAAAAGATTTTGGCAAAGGGTAAAGACGTTAGTGAAGTTACTATAAAACTAATTGAAAAACTTCGTAGCGTTGAAGACATTATAACTCTTTACTACGGTCAAGACGTTAAGGAAGAAGACGCTATAAAACTTCAGCAAACTATAAGTGAAAAATACCCCGAATGCGAAGTTGAGCTTCATTACGGTGGTCAACCAATCTATTACTACTATATTTCATTAGAATAATCAACTTGGGGAAAGAGTAATCTTTCCCCATTTTTATAAGGAAAACACAAGCGATTTTAAGTTATGGAATTAACCAAAATACGTGGCGTTAACGAAAAGCGTGAAAAAGACTTTAATAAACTTGGGATTTTTGATACAGCCGATTTGATTCGGTTTTTTCCACGTGCGTATTTAGATTTAAGAACTAAACAACCATTAGCACTCGCCTATCATAACGACGTTGTGTTGACGGTTGGCAAGGTTATTAGCGAGCCACAAACACGATACTTTCGTCGTGGTGGAATTGTCAAGGTGTTTTGCGAACAAGAAGGCTTAATTTTTCCGATAATTTGGTATAATCAACCTTACGTTGCAAGTAGGCTTAAAGTGGGCGAAGAATACCTTTTTTATGGTAGAGTGCGTAGGGAAGACGAAGTCGTTAGTATGACCAACCCTTCGTTTGAAAGTTGCGATAAGGTGTTTAGGCTAAAAGGCATAGTTCCACAATATACTCTAAAGGGTAGCCTTACGCAAAAGGTCGTTCGTGACAGTGCTAAACTTGCCGTTGATATTGAAAAGCCGTTTAGTATAATCCCGCTAAAGCTTCAAAAACAACACGGTTTAATTGACCTTTTTTGGTCGTATAAACAAGTGCATAATCCCACCGATATGTTGTCCAAGCAAAAGGCATCGGATAGAATTGCAATAGAAGAATATTTTTCGTTAATAACTGCCTACAAACTTATTAAAGGCAGTCGTGAGCAAGTTAGAATCAATAGATATTCACTAACGGAATCCGATGTTGACGATTTCATAAAAAAACGATTCAATTTTGAATTTACCTTAGGTCAAAGGCAAGCCGTTAAAGAGATTTTTAGAGATATGAATAGTCCCGTTGCAATGAATCGATTGGTTCAAGGGGACGTTGGTAGTGGCAAAACTGCGGTAAGTGCCGTTGCCGTATATATGGCAGTAAAAAGTGGCTATCAAGCGGTAATGCTTGCACCCACCGAAGTGTTAGCAGTTCAAAACTATAACGTGTATAGCAAACTGTTTCCAGAGTTTAACGTTGCCTTGCTTACGGGTAGTATGACTGCAAAAGAAAAACGCACCGTTAAAGCAGGTTTGCAATGTGGTTTTTATCAAATCTTAGTTGGAACGCACGCCGTGCTCACCGACGACGTTGAGTTTAAAAATTTAAGTCTTTGCGTGTGTGATGAGCAACAACGTTTTGGCGTAGCACAAAGAAGCGCACTCTTAAATAAAGGTGCAAGACCTGACGTTTTGGTTATGAGTGCAACGCCTATTCCAAGAACGCTTTCACTTATAATCTACGGTGACCTTGATATAACCACCATATACGATAAACCTAAAGCACGTATACCAATTCAAACTAACATAGTGCCGATGGCTAAGTATAACGATATGCTTGAGTTTATTCGTAAAGAAATCGAGCAGGGTGGTCAAGCCTACTTAGTATGCCCTAAGATAGATGGTGACGATGAAGGCACGGTTATGTCTGCAACCGAACTTTACGAGCAAATTAGTCAAAGACTGACGACCGTAAAGGTGGGGCTATTGCACGGCAAAATGAAAGATAAAGAAAAAGACGCCGTAATGCAAAGTTTTAAGAGCAAACAATTAGGTTTGCTGGTGTCAACCACCGTAATTGAAGTCGGCGTTGACGTGCCGGATGCAACCGTAATGGTTATTTATAACGCAGAGCGTTTTGGTTTAAGCCAACTGCACCAACTTCGTGGTAGGGTAGGCAGGTCGGATAAAATAAGTTACTGCTTTTTAACTTCGGCGTCAACAAGTGCCGAAGCTATTGAACGCTTAAAAATATTAAAGGATAATTCCGACGGGTTTAAGATAGCAGAGTACGATTATAAACTGCGTGGTGCGGGTGACTTTTTGGGTAGTCGCCAAAGTGGTAAAGCAATGCACGACTTAGGTAATCTCGTATATCAAACGGAAGCACTTTATATGGCAAAGAAAATAAGCGACCAATATTTTGACGACGGCTACGATATTGAGATTATAAGGTCGTTCGTAGAGCGTAGGTTTGAAAAATTAAAAGACGTAACACTTAACTAATAAAACTAAAACAGTTAAAACGACAAACAAAAACCGTAGAAGCCGAGTCCCTACAAGGGATTCGGCAACTAAATAAATCCTTACGGATTTGTGATATTCGTCTAATGACGAGTGATATTGCCTTACGGCAGTTATATTCGCCTTACGGCAAGTTTTGGATTTATTTAATATAACTTTGGCGATAGCCAAAATAAAACTGCTTACGCAGTTGGCGTTCGCTTCGCTCGGCTAAACTGTTTACTGCGTAAACAATATCACTTTTAGCCACACGGCTAAAAATATAACTTTTTTATTTTTATATTTGTGGATAAAGAAAAGCCCACCATATTTCGCCTTAAAGCTAAGTATAGTGGGCTACACTTTTGCATTAAATTAAAATTCCCTTATAGGAACGCCCTAAATATTCTACGGTTTTTGTTTTTTATATATATGTGGTTTTATTTGCTTTTATTATATAGGAACAAGAAAACTAAAAACGCTTCAAGTGGAATTCCTATCAAAAATATTTCCCAAAGCAACGGTGGTGGTGTGGGTAACGCCACTAAAAGCGTTAAATAAACGGAAGCCAAAACCGACCATATTAACAAGGACGCTATAACCATATTGGCAATGTTTTTACCCCAAACGGACGTTAGTATTAGTACGACTATGCAAGAAACGGGCAAGGCATAAATAAAGAATAGCCAAGGGTGCTCTATTTGTGGAATCACTATATCTATAAAAATAAAGCAAAGCATTGCAACAAGCCAAACGATGCTAAGTGACCAAAGCCCGATATACGCCCTACGTTTATCAAGATTTTTAAGCGGTGCAAATTTTTGGTCAATAACAGGTTCGCTAACAAGCAAGTCAATAGTTACTCCGTAAAAATCTGCAAGTTGTTTAAGCACGGTGATTTCAGGTACTGCTTCGCCACGCTCCCACTTTGATATCGCTTTGTCTGAATAATTAAGTTTTTCGGCAAGCTCGGCTTGTGTTAAACCCATAGCCTTTCTGTATTTAGTTATGTTTTGTGCTAAGTTTTCTTTAACGTTCATATATACTATTTTAGCATATAAAGGTCTAAAAATCAACGCTTTTGCGTGTATTCTACCGTTAGTAGAGCGACAAATTTCGCACTCTACCGTATTGAAAAGTAAAGGTAGAGCAAGTAAGTATAACAGTAGGTTGAAAAATCTAATGATTAAGTGTATTATTTAGTAAACGAAAGGAGAGCGATATGAAAATAGCAATTTCAGCAGAAACCACCATCGACTTGACGACGGAATTATTAACCCAATACGATATAAAAACGACGCCTTTTACCGTTTTGCTTGGCGATAAGGCTGGATTAGACGGGGAAATTACCCCAGAAGAAATTTTTAAGTTCGTTTCAGAAAGCAAAGTTTTGCCAAAAACTTCTGCGGTAAACGAATATCAATACGAAGAACATTTTACTAGCCTACTTAAAGATTACGACGCAGTTATACATTTTTCACTATCATCAAAACTTTCAAGTGCTTGCCAAAATGCAATGGCCGTAAAAGAAAAGTTTAATAACGTATGGGTAGTAGATACTACTTCCCTTTCAACGGGTATTGCACTTCTTGCAATTTATGCACGTGAACTAGCAGAAGAAGGTGTTAGCCCGCAAGAAATTTACGATAGATGTTGTAAAAGGGTGGATAGCGTTCAAGCAAGTTTTGCTTTAAAGCGTGTAGACTATCTATATAAAGGTGGCAGATGTAGTGCAATGTCTTATCTTGGTGCAAACCTATTGGGTATTCGCCCGCAGATACTTCTCAAAGAAGGCAAAATGATTGCCGGCAAAAAATATCGTGGCAATTACCTAAGGGTTATTAACAACTATTGCTCCGACGTCTTAGAAGAATACAATACGCCTGACCTGTCCCACGCATTTTTAACGTATACCACGGCAGACGACGACGTTATTAAATGTGCGCTTAACTATTTAGAACAGCGTGGATTTAAGAATATTCATATAACCCGTGCTGGTGCAACCATCACAAGTCATTGCGGTGAAGACTGCCTTGGCATACTTTATTTAAACGACGGCAAGCAATAACAGAAAATAGATTTTAACAATCAGTTCGAATAGATTATAGAGCGATTTTAATAACTACAAAAAATCAACGGCAGACGCCGTTGATTTTTTATTGATAGAAA
This sequence comes from Christensenellaceae bacterium, assembly GCA_045542055.1. Classification (GTDB taxonomy): domain Bacteria; phylum Bacillota; class Clostridia; order Christensenellales; family Borkfalkiaceae; genus UBA1259. Next base: position 6,827 of record JAZQKH010000021.1, read on the forward strand.
ATTTATGAATAAAAAGTGTAAAAAACAAAAAAAATTGTAGTGTATACTTGAAAAAAAACACAATATATAGTAAAATAATATACGTATTGGCACAATTTGTGCAGGAGGGAATATGGCTGCAAAAAGTTATAAGGCAGAAGATATTAAAATACTAGAAGGCTTAGATGCCGTAAGAATGCGCCCCGGTATGTACATTGGTACTACTAGCGTAAAGGGTTTGCATCACATATTATGGGAAATCGTTGATAACGCCGTTGACGAAGCTGCAAACGGCTTTGCTAACCGTATAGAAATTAAACTTTATAAAGACGGAAGCGCTTCCGTTGAAGATAACGGTAGGGGTATACCTATCGATATACACTCAAAAGCAGGCGTATCCGGCGTGCAAGTAGTATTTACGCAACTTCACGCAGGCGGTAAATTTGACTCTGAAAATTACAGTTATTCTGGTGGTTTGCACGGCGTTGGCGCATCGGTTACCAACGCACTATCGGAGTGGCTTAAGGTTCAAGTTTTCAAGAATACCATTTACGAAATAAACTTTCACTCATACCTTGATAAAGAGACGGGCAAAATCAAGTCTGGCGTACCGGTTGCACCCTTAAAAGACACTAAAATAAAGACCAAAAAGAAAGGTACTTTCGTTCAGTTCTTACCCGACAAGCGTGTGTTTGAAACCACCACTTTCTCAGTTGAAACCATCTTAAAACGCCTTAAAGAACTTGCCTTTTTAAACAAGGGTTTAGAGATTGATTTCTACGATGAAAACACAGATTTTCACCGTACGTATAAATACGACGGGGGTATTATAGACTTCGTTAAATATCTAAACGAAGGCAAAAGCCGTTTATACGATACGCCCCTTTACGCTATGGCTGAAAAGGACGGCATTTCGGTAGAATTTGCTATTCAACATACGGATGCTTACGTGGACAGTATTTATTCATACGTAAACAATATTCCCACGGCAGAGGGCGGTATGCACGAAACGGGCTTCCGTTCGGGCGTAACTAGAGTGCTAAACGATTACGCAAGGGAAAGAAACCTTTTAAAAGATAAAGATGAAAACTTGCTTGGCGACGACTTTAAGGAAGGCTTGACGGCAATCGTATCAATTAAGATGCAAAACGTTCAGTTTGAAGGTCAAACGAAAACCAAGCTTGGCAACCCCGAAGCACGCCCTGCGGTAGAAAGCGTTACAGTAAGCGAACTTTCGGCGCTTATGAAAAACAAAAAACTCGGCAAAACCTTTGATACTATTATAAACAAGGCGTTAAACGCTGCAAAAGTTCGTCTTGCCGCTAAAAAAGCAAAGGAAATTGCAAGGGCTTCTAAAAGTATTGACTCGCAGAATTTGGTCGGCAAACTTGCTTCCTGCTCTGGCAGAAAACCCGAACTTAACGAACTGTTTATCGTAGAAGGTGACTCTGCAGGCGGTAGTGCAAAACAAGCAAGGGTAAGGCAATATCAGGCAATACTTCCACTGCGTGGTAAACCACTTAACGTTGAAAAGAAAAAATTAGAACAAATTCTTCAAAACGAAGAAATAAGAACTATCATCTCTGCACTCGGCACGGGCATAGGCTCGTCGTTTGACTTAGAAAGCCTAAAATTCCACAAAGTAATTATTTTATCCGATGCCGACCAAGACGGTGCGCATATTAGGGCTATACTTTTGACCTTCTTTTTTAGGTATATGAAAGAACTTGTCAACGCAGGGCACGTGTATATAGGTATGCCACCACTTTATAAAGTGTATAAAGGCAACGTAGAAGAATACGCTTACGACGACAACGAACTTCAAGCAAAAATAGAAAAGGTTGGCAGGGGCTATTCAATACAACGTTATAAAGGTCTTGGTGAAATGGACCCCGCTCAACTTTGGGAAACTACTATGAATCCCGAAACACGTTCACTTATGCAAGTGTCTATTGAAGACGCCGCCGAAGCCGATAAAATGATAACCGTTTTAATGGGCGATGAAGTAAGTGAAAGAAAGAAATATATATTTGAATACGCAAACTTTAATAAAGAAGATAAGTTTGCCAAGATTAAACGTTCATAGGGGGGGTAAGGTATGGAAAACAAAAAAGGTATAATTCCCGCATCACTTGACGAAGTGTTAAAAAATTCAATGATACCTTACGCTGAAAACGTAATTTTAGACCGTGCGCTTCCCCGTGTGGAAGACGGTTTAAAACCCGTTCAAAGACGTATTCTTTACACAATGTATGAACTTGGCTTAACACCCGATAAACCACACAAAAAATGTGCAAAAATAGTCGGTGACTGTTTGGGTAAATTCCACCCGCACGGCGACAGTTCGGTATATGGTGCACTCGTTCATATGGCGCAAGATTTTAATATGCGTATGCCACTTATAAACGGGCACGGCAACTTTGGTACGGTAGACGGCGACTCTGCCGCAGCGTATAGGTATACCGAAGCAAGATTAGAATCGCTTTCGCTTGAACTGCTTCGTGATATCGATAAAGACACCGTTAACTTTAGTCTTAACTTTGACGACACCTTAGAAGAGCCCGACACCTTGCCGGGCAGATACCCTAATTTGCTCGTAAACGGTGCAACGGGTATTGCGGTAGGTCTTGCCACCAATATTCCGCCACACAATTTAACCGAAGTTATCAACGGCACTATTGCTTATATTGATAATCCTAAAATTAGCCTAAAAGATATGATGAAATATATTCCCGCACCCGACTTTCCAACGGGGGGATATATCATTGCAACCGAAGAGTTGGAAGAAGCCTATAAAACGGGCAAGGGTAAAATAAAAATTCGTGCAAGGGTCAATATTGAAAAGGACGGCGAAAAGCAAAACCTTATAATATCAGAACTACCTTATCAAGTTAACAAAGCCGACCTGCTTAAAAAGATTTCCGACCTTAGAGAAGAGCGTAAAGAGTATTTGGGCGGTATAGCCGACGTGGTTGACGAATCGGATAGAAACGGTATGCGTGCAGTTATCAAAATTCGTAAGGACGCCGATGCTAAAGCCATACTCAACTATTTGTATAAAAACACTTCCCTTGAAACTTCGTTTGGCATAAATATAGTCGCCATTGCAAACGGCAAACCCTGTCAAATGGGGCTAATTGACATTATAGCCTATTACGTTAATTATCAACGTGAAGTTATTCTTCGCAGAAGTAAATTTGAACTTGAAAGGGCAAAAGAACGTGCGCACATTTTAGAAGGTCTAATTATTGCCGTTAACAATATCGACGAAGTAATTAAGATAATTAAAAACGCTGATAACACTGCCGACGCTAAGGCAAAATTGCGTAAACGTTTCGACCTATCCGACGCACAAGCGCAAGCTATTTTAGATTTGCGTCTTGCAAGGCTTAACAAACTTGAAGTTAACAAACTTATTGATGAACTTAAAGAGTTAAAGAAGCGTATTGAAGAATTATCCGCAATCATCGCAAGCAGAGCAAAGCAAATGGGCGTGGTAAAATCCGAACTTTCTGCCGTTAAAAAGCGTTATGGCGAAGATAGACGCAGTCATATTATCGAAGGCGGTGTTGAAATAAACGTTCAGTCGGTAGAAAAAGAACTAAAACAAGTTGACGACTTCGTTGTAGTGTTTACCGAAGGTAAACGTTTTAAGAAGATGACCGAACGTAGTTTTAAGACGGCGGATAGAACGGTTAAAGAAAACGCCCAAGCGGAAGACTTTATAAACGTTCGTTGCAATATTAGAAGCGATATGACCCTAATGGCGTTTACCAATCTTGGCAACGCAGTTAAAATCGATATGGAAATCGCACCCGAGTGCCGTTTCCGTGATAAGGGCTATAAGTTTAACGAAGTATGCAAGGATGCGGGTAGAAACGAATACCCTGTTGCCTTCTTTGCAACTGAAGAAAATAAAGTACCCGAAGGTAATTTACTATTCTATACTAAAAACGGCTTGATTAAAAAGACGGAGTGGTCTGAATATACGCTTATTAAACCTTACTATCAAGCAATTAAGCTTAAAGACGGTGACGAACTTATCGGTGTAGAGCAAGACGTAAACGATACCACTATCGGCTACGTTACGAGCCAAGGTATGGTGCTTAACGCTGAAAAGACCGATATACCCCTTCAAGGCAGAGTGGCTGGTGGCGTTAAGGGAATTACGCTAAACAAGGGTGATGAAATCGTGTTCTGCGGTCAAATTGACGAAGAAGGCGAATTCGTTATAGTAACCGATACCGGCTTTTATAAAAAAGTCGTTGCTTGTGCAATCGACCCACTTGGTAGGGGAAGAAAGGGCGTCAAAATCGTTGAACTTGGTGGAAAAACTAATAAAGTAGTATACTCTGCCTACGTTAAAGAGCCCTTCGACTTTGCGGTAATCGATAACTTTGGCGTGGCGTTTAAGGTTAATACCGACGAACTCTCTATTGAAGTTAGAACTACCAAAGGTAAAACCTTAAAGAACGAAAACAAAAAGCGTATGCCCGAAAAGGTTTTCAAAATAGTATAAACTAAATACAAACAAAAAGGCTTGCCCAATCGGGCAAGCCTTTTAACGTTATTCATTAAATAAATTTATAATTTGTTTACCTTTTTTTATGGCGTATTCGTAAGCAAGCATAGTTCCACTTTTTGGCTGATAGTAAAAAACCGCACGCTTGCTTGCCTTTCTAAGTGGAGGCTTATAATCCTTATTATAGTAAAAAACGCATAAATCACTTAAGTTTATCATTTCTTGATTGCGTTCTAAATAACTACCCTTGCCAGCGTTTTCAATTCTTTTTGGCATTAAGGTGCTGTCGTATGTCGTTAACAAATAATCCATGTACTGTTTTGAGATATATGGATAATGAGAGCGAACGTAAACGAGTTCAATACGTGGATAAAATTCCTTTAGTTTTAACGCAGTTTCTAACGCTAAATCGTTAAAATCACTTTGGCTACCAAAGTAAAAGGTTGTTACGTTTTGCTGAATAAGTTCTTGTATTGTTTCAGTTAGTTTTTGTCTTAACGTTTCTTGGTTATCAACTTTTCTGTGACCAATAAAGCAACAACTTTTGTTTTCCATATCGTTTCCTTTAAAATAGTAAAACCACTAAAACGATTGATTTGTTTTAGCGGCTATGAATACATTGTGTCGTTATTAAAAAAAATGCCGCATACCTTACGATACACGGCAAATATAGAATATACCTTTCTCGTAAGTTTGCTACAACTTTTAGTTTCTTTCCTTAAGCAATTATAAAAATAATCACAGGTAAAAAACGATAATAGATATAATCCTACCAAGACTATACCCGTGAAAAAAATTTTTTATAATTTGGAAAGATTGCTTTTTTACTAAAAAGACTAAAAATTGTAGCAAACATATTATATTATATTTAAAAACCGTTGTCAATGCAAAATTCACAATAAAAAAATCAGACTTGTTAATTAAGTCTGATTTTAGTTTTAAAATTTTATAAAATATTGACTTTTTTACTAAACGTTAAATCTAAAAAGCACTACGTCGCCATCTTTAAGAACGTATTCTTTACCTTCCGAGCGAACTTTACCTTTTTCTTTAGCGGCGTTAAAACTGCCAAGTTCTACTAAAATATCGTAGTCAACAATTTCTGCACGGATAAAACCCTTTTCAAAATCGGTGTGAATTTTACCCGCTGCTTGCGGGGCTTTAGTCCCAAGTTCGATAGTCCAAGCACGAACTTCCTTTTCGCCGGCGGTAAGGTAACTTATAAGCCCTAAAAGTTTATAAGACGCTTTAACAAGTTTATCTAAGCCACTTTCGGTTAAGCCGTAATCTTCCAAAAATAACGCTCTTTCATCGTCGTCAAGTTCTGATAGTTCTTCTTCGGTTTTTGCACAAATTACTATGCTTTCAGCGTTTTCGCTTTTAGCAAATTCAATAACTTTTTTGGCTAAGGGTAAATCTTCTTCGGGTTTACCGATATCGCCGTCACTTATATTAGCAGTGTAAATAACGGGTTTTGCCGTAATTAAAAATAAGGTTTTAAGATATTCCTTTTCTTCATCGGTGCAGGGGAGCGTTCTTGCGGGCTTAAGTTCGTTTAAGTGGTTATATAATCTTGCCAAAAATTCGGCTTCAATCTTATATTTTTTATCACCCGTCTTAATCATACTTTCAGCCTTGTCAAGACGTTTTTTAACTGACTCGGTATCGGCAAAGATAAGTTCCATATTTATGGTTTCAATATCACGAAGTGGGTCAACCACGTCGTCAACGTGGGTAACGTTTTCATCTTCAAAGCATCTTACGACGTGTACGATAGCGTCAGTTTCACGAATATTTGCCAAAAACTTATTGCCTAAACCTTCGCCCTTGCTTGCACCTTTAACAAGCCCCGCAATATCAACAAATTCAACTACCGCAGGGGTAATCTTTTTAGTGTTGTAAAGTTTGCCCAATACTTCTAGCCTAAAATCTGGTACGGCTACTATGCCAACGTTTGGTTCAATGGTGCAAAAGGGATAGTTCGCACACTCAGCACCAGCCTTGGTGATTGCATTAAATAAGGTAGATTTGCCTACGTTGGGTAAACCAACCACGCCTAATTTCATAATATTTTCTCCATAAAAGTAAAGTAAATTTATATATTTATTCAATTATAAACTTTTTCGTTCAAAAATACAACTTTTTAAGTTGCTTTTTTGAACAATTATATGATAAAATAATTACAAAGATAGATTTTAGTGGAGACAGTATGAACTACAAACAGTATATTGCCAGCAAAATTTCAATAGACGGCGTAGAAAAAAGCCAATTAGAAAGTTTTATAGAAGTCCCCCAAAACACCGAAATGGGCGACTATGCTTTGCCGTGCTTTAAATTAAGCAAAATTTTACGTTCTTCACCCGTAGCCATTGCACAAAATTTAAAAGACGCAGTAAAACTTGACGACGTTATTTGTGAAGTAAATGCAGTAAACGGATATCTTAACTTTAAGATTAACCGCATTGGCTTTTCAACTGCAACGCTAAACGAGATTTTAACTAAAGGGGCGTCGTACGGCTCTTGTGATGAAGGTGCGGGCAAAACTATTTGTATTGACTATTCTTCAATTAATATTGCAAAGCCCTTCCACATAGGGCATTTAAGCACCACCGTAATTGGTAGTGCACTCTGCAAAATTTATAGATTTTTAGGCTACAAAGTAGTCGGTATTAACCACCTTGGCGATTACGGTACGCAGTTTGGTAAACTTATAGTTGCTTATAAAAAGTGGAGTAGTGAAGAAGCCGTTAAAGAAGGCAGATTAAAAGAACTATCTCGCATTTACGTTAAATTCCACGAAGAAGCAAAACTTCACCCCGAACTTGACGACGAGGCAAGACGTTATTTTAAGTTAATAGAAGACGGCGATAAAGAGAGTAACGTCCTTTTTGAAATGTTCAAAAAGGTTACCTTAGAAGAAGTTGATAAAATTTATAAATTATTAAACGTTGACTTCGACTCTTACGCAGGCGAAAGTTTTTATAACGACAAAATGGGCGTTATAGTTGACGAACTAAACCAAAAAGGACTTATCAAGAATAGCGAAGGTGCTTCTATCGTAGACTTAGAAGAATACGATATGCCACCTTGCTTAATACTTAAATCAGACGGTTCAACCTTGTATGCAACAAGGGATATTGCGGCGGCGGTATATCGTAAAAACACATACGATTTTTATAAGTGTTTATACGTCGTTGCGTACCAACAAAACCTTCACTTTAAGCAATTTTTTAAGGTGCTTGAACTAATGGGTAAAGACTGGGCAAAAGATATGGTTCACGTTGCTTACGGTATGGTGTCCTTGGAAAGTGGGTCAATGAGTACGAGAGCGGGCAACGTCGTTTTATTAGAAGACGTTATAAATAAGACCATTGAAAAGGCTTATAGCGTTATAGAGCAAAAGAACCCTGACCTTAAAGATAAAGATAAAATTGCAAAAGCGGTCGGCACGGGCGCAGTTATTTTCGGTGCGCTATGTAACAATAAGATTAAAGACATCGTTTTCTCTTACGATAGAGTGCTTTCTTTTGAAGGGGAAACTTGCCCTTACGTTCAATACACCATTGCAAGGTGCAACAGTGTTATTGCTAAGAACGGCAAGCCCCAAGATTTTACTGTAAGCCAAGTTAACGACGATGAATTTGCAGTTTTAACCGAACTTGCAAAATTTGGCGACGTAGTGCGTTCTGCGGGCGAAAAGTACGAACCGTCTATCGTAACACGTTACGCTTTAGATTTGGCTTCGGCCTTTAATAAATTCTATTTTTCTTGCAAGATTGGTTGTGAAGACCAAAACTTAAAGAACTTCCGTTTATCCATTGCTAAGGCGGTTCAAACCACCCTTACTAACGCACTCACCTTGCTTGGTATTGAAGCCGTGGAAGAAATGTAGGCTTTATGCAAGAACTTAGTAAAAGTAATCTTAAAGCCGTTGTTTTTGATTTGGACGGTACGCTTTTAGATACCATTGACGACATAACGCTTAGCCTAAACGATATGCTATCGCATTTTGGCTATCCAACGATAGATAGAGATAAAACTATTAGCATAATCAACCACGGTGCTAAATCACTTGTAAGAAACAGTTTTCCACAACCGATTAGCGATGAGCAGTTTGACGTTTGTTTTGACTATTACCTTAAAAGTTACGCAAACAACACTTGTGATAAAACGGTTTTATATAAGGGCGTTTACGACTTATTGTTGGATTGTAAAAAGGCAGGCTATAAGGTGTGCGTTGCCACAAATAAGCAGGCGAGCAAAACACTTACGCTTTGCGGTGAAAAGTTTAACGGTTTTGAGTTCGACTACGTTTTAGGCGTGTCGGATGGCGTTGTACCTAAACCCGACCCAACGGCAATTTTAAGTTTTTTAAGTTGCTTAGGCGTAAAACCACAAAACGCCGTAATGGTTGGCGACGGCGATACCGACGTAAAAACTGCACTAAACGCTAATATGCAAAGCGTTGCAGTCTTATGGGGTTATCGCACAAAAGAACAGCTTTTAGAAGCAGGTGCAAAAACCTTTGCTTCAAACGCTGAAGAATTAAGAAAAATTTTATTGAAATAATATTTTTTGGAGACCCTTTTGGCAAACTATAAAGTAGTTATAGTCGGCGGGGGCGCTTCGGGGCTATTGTGCGCAGTTGAACTTTTAAGTGGCAACAACCCCTTAAACGCAAAGGACTTGTTGCTTATAGAAGCAAACGACCGTGTAGGCAAAAAACTAGTAGCAACGGGTAACGGGCAAGGCAATTTTGCAAACCGAAACTTCTGTGCACAAAAGTATCACGGTGACCCTTCGTTTATTTCGGCTTTCGTTGAACAATTTAATAAGATTGATTTGGAAGGCTACTTTTTGTCGATAGGCATACCACTTTGCACGCTAGAAGATGGCAAAATGTATCCACTATCAAGGCAGGCTAATTCTGCTTTAGATATAATTAGGGCGTATTTAAGCAGTAAAGGTTGTTCCATTTTAACGGGCGAGCGTGTAAACGCCGTAAAGCCCAAAGGCGAAGCGTTTAGCGTGCAAACTGAAAAAGCCGAATATACCGCACAAAACGTAGTTCTTGCCTTTGGTGGAAAGGCTGGCAAGCAATTCGGCACTGACGGAAGTTCTTATAACTTAGCCGAAAGTTTTTCGCATAAGGTAACAAGCCTTTATCCGTCGTTGGTTCAACTCAAAACCCCACTTGATAAAATTAAGGGACTTAAAGGCTTAAAAGAAAACGTTGTTATATCCGCATACGATGACGGTAGATATATCGCTTCTGAAAGGGGCGAAGTGCTGTTTACTGAATACGGCATATCGGGCTCGGCAGTTTTCTATTTGTCGTCAAGACTAACTGATAAGAAAAATCCGTCGGTAAAAATTGAGTTTTTGCCAAATATGTCTGCACGGCAAATATTAAGTCTATTAAAGAATAGAAGCAGTTTAGGGTATATTGATTTAGAAAACACGCTTACGGGCATAATCAACAAAAAGATAGGTCAAGTAATTATAAAGCAAATAAAAAATCCAACTCCAGAGAGTGTTGCCAAAGCACTTAAAAACTTCAGCTTAAACGTTACGGGCAACTTGGGGTTTAACTATGCACAGGTTACCAAGGGCGGAATTAATACCGACCACGTCAACCCCGTATCAATGCAAAGCAAATTAAAAAAGGGCTTATACATAATTGGCGAAGCGTTAAACGTTGACGGCGATTGTGGCGGTTATAATTTAAGTTTTGCATTTGCCACGGGCATACTTTGCGCAAGGGATATAAAAAAAAGATAAGGGAAGTATTATGAAGTTTATAACTTTCACAAAAGATTTTTTAGGAGAAGAACATATTCAAGTTCTTAGGGCGTTGGGTAGGGAAATTGGCGTAAAATCCCCCACTTCTAAAAATAAGGCTAATATAATTGAACATATTTTGGCAATTCAAAGTGGTAAGTTGCAACCGGCTGAACCTTCAAAAAGGGGTGCACCAGTATTAATTGAAGTTGACCTTAGTAAGTTTTATGCAAAGGGTGGAAACGTGCCCTACGAACACACGGGTATTGACGTTAAGTTGGAGTTAAGCGATTCAGAAAAAGACCAGTTTATAACAGACGGCTTTATAGAAATTGACCCCTTAGAAAAAACGGGCGTTATGCACGTAAGTAATTACGAACAAGGTCAACTTAAAGTTACCGTACCCGCTGAAAAAGTTACTGAATACGGTTTGCGTCAAGGCGACCAAATAAGTGCAACGGTAAAAAAGATATATAAAAACCAACCACCCGTACTTCAAGAAGTGCTTTCTATAAACGAAGTTTCTATTGAAGAAATCGGCAATAGGCCTTTATTTGAAAGTTTTTCGGCGTGCAATCCGACTGAAAAATTTGTTTTAGAAAAAGACGGCGACCTTTCGCTTAGAGTTTTAGACTTATTCGTGCCTATCGGAAAGGGGCAAAGGGGATTGGTTGTCAGTCAGCCTAAGTCTGGTGGCACGACCTTGCTTATTAAAATAGCAAACGCTATTGCCCTTAAAAACGACGTAAAGCTATTCGTGCTATTGGTTGATTATCGCCCGGAAGAGATTACCGATATAGAACACGATTGCGTAGGTGAAGTTCGTTCTTCTTCGTTTGACGAAAGTTATCAAAACCACGTAAAAGTAGCCGACCTTTGCATCAACAAGGCGAAACGACTTGCCGAAAGCGGTAAAGACGCCGTAGTTATAGTTGATTCAATTACCGCACTTGCAAAGGCGTATGCTAACGTTTATCCAACGAGCGAGGGTGTGGTTAGTGCACAAGCAATGCAAAGCATAAAAGCTTTTTTCGGTTGTGGTAAGAATTTGAATGGCGCTGGTAGTTTAACGCTTTTGGCAACAGCAACCGACACGCAAAACGTTTTTTACCAAACAGTTTTGCAAGAACTTGAAGAAGTTTGCAATATGCAAGTGTATTTAGATTACAACCTTGCAAAAAAGGGTGTTTATCCCGCAATCGACCTATTAAAATCGTCAACCAAAAAATCAGACTCTCTACTCACCGCACAAGAGCTTTCCGCTTATAGAAAATTATACGAGCAGATAATAGACGACCCGCAATCAACTCAAAGGCTTTTAGAAGCGCTTAAGCAAACCCAAGATAATCAAAGTTTAGTTGAAAAAATTAACGCAAAGTAAACTTTATGAAGTCATTAAGAAACAAAACTATAGATTTTCCGCTATCCGAGGCCACTAATTTGTTGTCACAGTGCGTTAAGGGAAAGGACGTGCAAGAAATCGATTTCAACTCAGTCGTTATAGGCGATAGTTTTGAAAGTATAAAAAAACTTGCCGACGGCTCTATTGACCTTTTGATAGTTGACCCGCCGTACAATATGAGAAAGGATTTTCACGGTGCAAGTTTTAACAAAATGGGGCAAAGTGCCTATGCGGAATATACTGAAAATTGGATACTTGCGGTCAAGAGTAAATTAAAAGAGTCGGCAAGCGTATACGTGTGTTGCGATTGGGAAAGTTCACTTATAATAGGCAACCTGTTGGCGAAGCACTTTATATTACGCAACCGTATCACTTGGCAACGTGAAAAGGGTCGTGGTGCAAAAAAGAACTGGAAAAACGGTTTAGAAGACGTATTTTTTGCAACCGTATCAAACGAATACACTTTTAACCTTGACGCCGTTAAACAGCGTAAAAAGGTGCTTGCACCTTATAAAGAAAACGGCAAGCCGAAGGATTGGGAGCAAACGGGGGAAGGTAAGTTTAGAAACACCTGCCCTTCAAACTTTTGGGATGACGTTTCAGTACCCTATTGGTCTATGCCTGAAAACACCGCACACCCCACGCAAAAACCTGAAAAACTTATTGCCAAACTAATTTTAGCAAGTTCAAATAAGGGCGACGTGGTTTTAGATATCTTTGGCGGTAGTGGTACTACGGGCGTTGTTGCAAAAAAACTTAACAGAAAATTTATTTTGTTTGAACAAAACGAACTGTATTGCGCTTGGGCACAGTACAGGTTAAACTTAGCCGATAAAGATAACGGTATTCAAGGCTACTTTGACGGGGTTTTTTGGGAAAGGAATTCTAAGCCCACCTATCAGCCTAAAAATAAAACGCAAAAACTATTAAAAACTAATAAAAATAAAAACTAATAAAAAAGCCCACTCAAACTGAAATGCACCCCAAAAGTTAGACACTTTAAGGAGGTGTATTTTTTATGCGAAAAAAAGGAATAAAGAACAAAAATTACTCGCCAGAATTCAAATTATCCGTTATACTAGATATGCGTGAAAACAATCTTGCCTACAAAGAGACCGTAAGAAAATATTCATTAGGTAAAATTGAAAGCGGTGGTGCAAGACAAATGCTTCAACGGTGGGAACGCAAATATCTAGAGGAAGGATATGAAGGACTAATGAAAGACAATCGTGGCAGACCTAGTTTAACAGGAAAAAAACGAGGAAGACCACCTAAGTTAGATAAAAAGGTGGAAGAAGATTTAATAGCAGAAAACCAAAGACTTAGGATGGAGAACGAGTGTCTAAAAAAACTCAATGCCTTAGTTCAGGAACGTATAGAGCGAGAAAGATAGAAAAGATAAAAGTCATAACTGAATTAAGGCACAAATATCCATTAAATGACTTGATGAGTTTTTTTGGTATTGCTCGTAGTACGTATTACTACTATCTCAAAGAAAAGAAAGATAAATACATAGTAGAAAAGCAAGAAATACAAGACATATTTACAAGTAGTAAAAACACTTATGGTTACCGTAGAATAACATTAGAGTTAAGACAAAAAGGATATACAATTAACCATAAAACAGTATTAAAACTAATGAAAACTCTTAAAATCTACGGAAAACAAAGAAAAAGTAAGTATAAATCATATCGTGGGGAAGTTGGTAAAGTTGCTCCTAATATACTTAATAGAGAGTTTAATGCTACTGCTCCATATACAAAACTTACTACTGACGTAACAGAGTTTAACGTGTGTAATGAAAAGGTGTATTTATCTCCCGTATTAGATATGTTTAACAACGAAATATTAAGTTATTCTATCTCTACAAGCCCTAATTTTCTACAAACTAGAGAAATGCTCAATAGTTTGTTTGAAATACTACCTAAAACGGCAACACCACTATTACACTCTGACCAAGGCTGGCAATACCAAATGAGAGAGTTTCAACGTTTACTTAAAGAACATAACGTAACGCAAAGCATGTCAAGAAAAGGTAATTGTTTAGACAACAGTGTTATGGAAAATTTCTTCGGTAGGCTAAAAGTGGAAATGTACTACGGCGAAAAATTTGAAAGCGTTAACGCTTTCATACAAAAGCTACACGAATATATTAACTATTACAACAATGAAAGAATATCTTTAAAATTGAAAATGAGTCCAGTAAAATACCGAACTCAATTCCAATATATTTAATTTAATTTTTTGTCTAAACTTTTGGGTTCACATCAGTTCGCTTGGGGGCTTTTTATTGATATTTTTTGTTTTACGTTTCTCGGTTTATTACACATTTGCAATCAAATTACCGTCTATATCCATAAGTTTAAGACTGCCATCTTCAACAAGCACGAAAGACGACGGCGTGTTGTTTTTTGGTAATGACACAGAGCCAGCGTTTACGTAAATAGTGCCGTCCTTTGGTTCAATAAAACCAGTGTGGAAATGCCCGTACACAACGAAATCAAACTTGGTTTTCGTAGGAAGGTCTTTATTGTTCACGTGTCCGTGTGTTAAATAAAAAGTTTTACCACCACTAATTAGACACAAATTTTCAATAAAATCAAATTCAGATATAAGCGTATCTACTTGACTATCGCAGTTACCTTTAACCACTAAAAGATTTTCCTTTACGCTATTTAAGATTTCAGAAACAGCCATTGGGTTATAATCTTTGGGCAGTGGGTTTCTTGGTCCGTGGTTGTAAATATCGCCAAGCAGAATAATTTTATCAGCGCTAAACTTCTTTGCGTTTTCAACGACTTGCTTTGCGTAGTACGATGACCCGTGTAGGTCGGACGCTATTAAAAACTTCATATTATCACCTTTAATCTTGCGTTAAATCTTTCACAACTTCCCCAGCAAGCATTAAACCTGCCGTTGCAGGAACGAAGATAGTTGACGGAGGTGCTTTTTTGCCGTCCGTTTTAACTTCAGTAAATTCCCGAGAGCCAAAGTTTGCCCTTTCATCTGAATAAACTACTTTTAGGCTATCAATACCACGTGCCTTTACTTCCCTGCGCATAACCCTTGCAAGCGGGCATCCGCTCGTTTTTTTGATATCGGCAACCTTAAGCCTATTTATATCGCTTTTGCCACCCGTACCCATACAACTTATAATAGGTACGCCTAAAAATTTTGCTCGTTCTACTAAGGCAAGTTTTGATGAAACGGTATCTATAGCGTCAACGATATAGTCGTACGCTGTTAGGTCAAAGCCCGATAAATTTTCAGGGGTAATAAAAATATCGTTACCCGTAAAGTTTAAGTCGGGATTGATGCTTTTTAGACGCTTTTCAATCACCCTTACTTTGCTTTTGCCTACGGTGATAAAATCTGCAATGATTTGCCTATTTATATTACTTACAGATATCACGTCGCCATCAAAAACGGTTATGCTACCCACACCGCTTCTAACCAATGCTTCGGCAGTAAAACCGCCAACCCCACCGACGCCGAATACTGCCACGTGGGATGCCATAAGCTTATTAAGTTTTTGCTCGCCAATGAGCATTTGCGTGCGGATAAAGGGTGTTTCCATTATAGTAAATTTATACCTTTAGTTAAATTTTCTTTAATAGTTTCTTCCGACCAAACGGACGCTTGCACTTCGCCTATATGCGCCTTTTTTAAGAAAAACATACAAAGCCTTGACTGACCTATACCGCCACCTATGGTTAATGGAAGTTGGTTTTGCATAATTGCCTTGCAGTAAGGGTTTTCAAGTTTATAAAGCTCGTTTTTCTTCTTTAATTGCTTAACTAAACTCTTTTCGTCTACCCTAATACCCATAGAAGAAACTTCTAATGCGATACCTAAAACGTCGTACCACAAAAGAATATCACCGTTTAACTTCCAATCGTCGTAGTCCGCCGCCCTACCATCGTGCGGGTTGCCGTCGGAAAGTGGCCAACCAATTTGGTAAATAAATACTGCGCCGTGTTTTTTTGCAGCTTCAGTTTCACGTTGCTTTCTGGTAAGTGTGGGATATTGTTCTTCCAACTCTTTAGTCGAAATAAAGGTTATTTCTTTTGGAAGGCTATTAGCAAGCGTTGGATATTTAGCGTTTACTAAACTGCCAACTTTATAAAGTGCTTTATATATCGCTTTTACGGTTCTTTTAAGATATGAAAGTTTACGCTCGGATTTAGTGATGATTTTTTCCCAATCCCATTGGTCAACGTATACCGAGTGTATAGCGTCCAAATCTTCGTCACGACGGATTGCGTTCATATCGGTATAAAGCCCCGTGTTTTCCGCAAAGCCGTACTTTGCAAGTGCCATTCTTTTCCACTTGGCAAGCGATTGAACGATTTCAACTTCCTTTTTAAGCGATAAAATATCAAAGCGAACTGCACGCTCGTAGCCGTTTAGGTTGTCGTTAAGCCCCGTTTCCGGCTGGACGAAAAGTGGTGCCGAAACCCTTGTTAATTTAAGGGCTTTGGCTAATTCCTTTTCAAAGGTATCTTTTATGTATTTTATTGCAATCTCCGTGTCGAGAAGACTTAGAGTTGACTTGTAAGTCATTATTTTATATCTCCTTTATAGAGCGGATATTTATCGGTAAGTTTTTTAACTTCTGCACTAACGTACTCAAACGCTTCTTCCTTCTTTTCGATAATAGTTGCAATAAGTTCGGCAACCTTTTCGCACTCTGCTTCCTTGAAGCCCCTTGAAGTTATTGCGGGCGTACCAATTCTTACGCCACTCGTTACGAAAGCACTGCGCTTATCGAAAGGTATTGCGTTTTTATTGCAGGTAATATGAACTTCATCAAGCATTTTTTCAAGTTCTTTACCAGTGATTTCTCTATCAGATAGGTCTAAAAGCATTAAATGGTTGTCAGTACCGCCTGAAACTTGTTTAATGCCAAGTTCGTTAAACTTATTGCTCATAGCCTTAGCATTTTTAACGATTTGTTCTTGGTAAGCCTTAAACTCAGGTTTTAACGCTTCGCCAAAAGCAACTGCCTTCGCTGCAATAATGTGCATTAAAGGACCACCTTGAGTGCCGGGGAACACAGCCTTGTCGATAAGTTTTGCATATTGTTCCTTGCACAAAATCATACCGCCACGTGGACCACGAAGGGTTTTGTGTGTGGTGGTGGTTACGAAGTCAGCGTACGGAACGGGGCTTGGATGTAGACCTGCGGCAACCAAACCGGCAATGTGGGCAATGTCAACCATCATATATGCGCCAACCTTATCGCATATTTCCCTAATACGTTTAAAGTCTAATACTCTGGGATAAGCACTTGCACCACTAACGATAATTTTAGGCTTGCATTCTAAAGCAATTTTTTCTAATTCATCGTAGTTGATAGTACCCGTTTTTTCATCAACGCCGTAGCCAACAGAATTAAAATATTTACCGGATACG
The DNA here is from genome assembly GCA_045542055.1 of Christensenellaceae bacterium. Taxonomy (GTDB): domain Bacteria; phylum Bacillota; class Clostridia; order Christensenellales; family Borkfalkiaceae; genus UBA1259. Next base: position 23,926 of record JAZQKH010000021.1, read on the forward strand.
GTTACGGGGCTACCGTGGGTTAAGTGCCCGCCGTGTGCCAAACTCATACCCAAAATGGTATCCCCTGGTTGAAGAACTGCAAAATATACTGCAAAGTTTGCGTTTGCACCACTGTGCGGTTGAACGTTTGCGTGGTCTGCGCCGAAAAGTTTTTTTGCTCTTTCAATAGCAAGTTTTTCAACGATGTCAACGTATTGACAACCACCGTAATATCTGTGTTCGGGGTAACCTTCGGCGTATTTGTTAGTTAATACGCTACCTGCTGCTAGTAACACGTTTGCTGAAACAACGTTTTCACTTGCGATAAGTTCAATATTTTCTTGTTGGCGACCAAGTTCTTTTTCTAAGCCAACGTATACTTCGGGGTCTAACTGTTTAATAGAGCTGTAATCAATCATCTGTAAATCATCCTTTTTCTTTTTATTTTTAGGCGTTAATGTGTGCCTTTTTTCTATTTTAAATACTTTAATACCATTTGCGATAGGCTTGCTTTTGAAGTTAAGCCAACGGTTTTTTCTTTTAGTTCGCCGTCCTTAAAAAGCATAATGGTCGGTATTGAAACAATGCCGAGTTCCGTTGCAAGTTTTTCGTTAACGTCTACGTCACACTTGGCAACTACCACGTTTTCGCCCGCTTCTTCCTTAAATTCCGCAAGCACCGGACCTTGCATTTTGCACGGTCCACACCAAGTAGCCCAAAAGTCAACGAGTACGGGTTTATCGCTTTCAAGCAAGGTAGCGAATTCCATTTCGTTATTAATATCAATTATTCCGTTCATATTATCTCCTTTATTCTTCCACACGACTGTCCACCGATATAATCTCGGCACAAAAACGGTCGCTGGTTTTTAATTTTTTATCAATTATTGCCAAAATAGTATACCACAACGCTATGCTTATTAAACTTAGAAAAAGTATCCAAATTTCCTTTCTAATAATTAGTGTTGCTATTAGCGACGAAGCAATTATAAGTATTAGGGGTATTAAAAACACCATTATTGCACCTAAAAGTTTACCGCTTTCACGCTTGGTAAAGGTTACGGTTTCGCCCACATTTGCACCTAAGTCGTTTTTTGCGTTAAGGTCGATATAACTTGCGTTTTTACCAAAAACGCACATCCCACACTTACTACATTCGTCTTTTTTGTTTACCCTTATAGTAGCATATCCTTTAGAAGTGCCTACTACCACGCCTTGTTCGGTCATATTAGTTTTCCTTTAAGAAGGCTAAAACTTGGTCGAACTTAACCGTTTGTTCAAAGCCGTCTGCCATACGTTTAAGCTTAACTTCGCCCGCTTGTAATTCAGTTGAGCCTATAACGGCAACGTATTCAGCACCTATTTTATCGGCGTACTTAAATTGTGATTTTACGCCCCTTTTCATATGGTCAACGTCAACCGATACGCCTTGACTTCTTAAAATGTTGGCAAGTTCAAAAGCCTTGTTATATTCTTGCTCGCCCATCGATGCGATATATAACTTAACGCCGTCGCTAACGGGTAGTTGAACGCCCGTGTTTTCTAAAAGCATTAAAAGTCTTTCAATACCTACGGCAAAACCTACGCCCGCAACGTCGTTAGTGCCGAACTCTTTGATAAGCCCGTCGTACCTTCCGCCACCACAAACCGTGCCTTGTGCACCTATGTTATCTGAAACGAATTCAAAAACCGTTTTGGTGTAATAATCTAAGCCCCTAACGATTTTGGGGTCTATGGTATACTCAACGCCCGCAAGATTTAGCAAGCCTTCAAGTTTACTCATATGCTCTTTACAATCGTCGCAAAGGTAATCTAAAATCACGGGAACGTCAGTGGTAATCTTTTTGCAGTCTGGGTTTTTGCAGTCTAAAATCCTAAGCGGATTTTTAGTAAGCCTTTCTTTACAAAGGTCGCAAAGCCCTGCATAGTTATATTCTAAATATTGCTTTAAGGCTTCTGAATACTTTTTGCGACACTCAGGACAGCCAATACTGTTTATATATAGCGAAATATTCTTTACGCCAAGTCTATCTAAAAGAGTTTTGGCAAGAATAATAACTTCAGCGTCTATATCGGCACTGCTTGAGCCTAAGAATTCCACGCCGAATTGGTGAAACTCTCTAAGTCTGCCCGCTTGCGGTCGTTCGTAGCGGAAACATTGCGTTAAATAATACAACTTAGCGGGAAGCACGCCTGCATAAAGACCGTTTTCCACAAACGCTCTTGCAACGCCTGCCGTACCTTCAGGTTTAAGGGTGATTGAGCGGTCACCCTTGTCCATAAAGGTATACATCTCTTTATTAACTATATCAGTAGTTTCGCCTATGCCACGCAAAAAAACTTCAGTATGTTCAAAGGTGGGTGTGCGAATTTCCTTTGCGTTAAACAGTTCGGCTACTTCCCTTGCCGTTTGTTCAATGAACTGCCATTTTTTTGATTGACTTGGTAAAACGTCTTTTGTTCCTTTTGGTGCTATAATCATTTGGTTTTCCTTTTATAAAAAAAATTAAAGAATATATTTTTTAAGGTCCTTGGTCTTTTTATCCATACCGAATTTATTTACGACGAAATCACTGTCGATATTAACGGTATATTCTTCTTCGCCACTTGCTGAGAAAGATACGTCTTCAAGCAAGTTCTCAACTACCGTATGAAGCCTTCTTGCGCCGATATCTTCGCTAGTTGCGTTCATATCTTCAGAAATTTCAGCAATCTTTTCAATAGCGTCTTGGGTAAAGTTTAAGGTTACGCCGTCAACTTTAAGCAAGGTTGCATACTGCAAGGTTATTGCGTTTTTGGGCGTTGTTAAAATCTTTACGAAGTCTTCTTTAGTTAGGCTGTTAAGTTCCACTAAAATGGGGAATCTGCCTTGAAGTTCGGGAATTAAGTCGCTTACTTTAGAAATATGGAAAGCACCCGCCGCTATGAATAAAATATAGTCGGTTTTAATTGCGCCGTATTTGGTCATAACCGTGCAACCTTCGACTATTGGAAGAATATCCCTTTGCACGCCTTCCCTTGAAACGTCTTGTCCACCCGAAGATTTGCCTTTTGCGCCTATCTTATCAATTTCATCGATAAAAATAATGCCTTCTTGTTCGGCACGGCGAACGGCTTCTTCGTTAACCGAATCGTTATCGATAAGTTTATCGGCTTCTTCGTCAACGAGCATACGCCTTGCTTCTTTTACGGTTACCTTGCGTTTTTTGCGTTTTTTGGGCATCATATCGCCAAAAATACTGCCAATGCTAATTTCCGCACCGCCCGGAACAAGTTCCATCGGTTTGGGATTATCAACAACTTCAATTTCAATAAATTCGTTATCGTAATAACCTTTCTTTAAGCCTTCCAAAATGTTTTGCTCAAAGATTTCCACAGTGGTCTCGCCCCTGTCAAATTTGCGAACTTCGGCTAAAATTTTAACGAGTTTTGCGTTTACGGTTGCCGTAGCCTTTTCGTTTACCTTTTTGAAACGTTCTTCTTTTACGAGCCTTACCGAACATTCCACAAGGTCACGTATCATCGACTCAACGTCCCTACCAACGTAACCAACTTCGGTATACTTGGTTGCTTCAACCTTAACGAAAGGTGCGCCTACAAGCTTTGCAAGACGCCTTGCTATTTCAGTTTTACCAACGCCCGTTGGACCTTTCATAATTATGTTCTTGGGCGTAATTTCTTCCATTTCAGCCTTGTCTAATTGGCTTCTTCTGTATCTGTTGCGAAGCGCTACTGCTACCGCCTTTTTCGCTTCGTTTTGACCGACGATGTATTTATCTAGTTCGGCGACTATTTGTTTGGGAGTTAAATTCATAGTATCTCCTTATAAAACTTCACAAGTAATATTGCCGTTGGTGAACACGCAAATTTCACTTGCTATTTTAAGCGACTTTTTAACGACTTCTTCAGCCGAATAGTTGGTTTCTTGACAGAGTGCTCTCGCCGCCGCCAAGGCGTAGTTACCACCACTACCGATGGCACAAATACCGTCTTCAGGCTCAATAACTTCGCCCGTGCCAGATACTACCAAAAGGCTATCCTTGTCGGCAGTAATCATCATTGCTTCAAGTTTTCTAACTTTGTCTGAACGCCATAGTTCTGCAAGTTCAACGGCACTGCGCATTAGGTTGCCAGAGTATTTGTTAAGCATTTCTTCAAAGCGTTCTGAAAGTGTGAACGCATCTGCAACTGAACCTGCAAAGCCAAATATTACCTTGCCGTTATAAATACGCCTTACCTTTACGGCGTTGTTCTTAAATATTATTGATTGCGACATAGTAACTTGTCCGTCACCTGCTATGGCAGTGTGTCCGTCACGCTTTACTGCGCATATGGTCGTTCCCATAAATTGAGTCATAATTCAATCTCCTTAATATATTGGTCAACCGCTTGCAAACTTCTTTCGGATAAAAATCTTTTCCTTTCCGCCTTATCCCTAATAACCTTTTCGGGTGGTGGCAATATACCGAAGTTAGCGTTCATCGGTTGAAAATCTTTATTTTCAGTAGTGATAAACTTTGCAAGCGAGCCAAGCACCGTTTTATCACATATAGTTTTAACTTGTTTGCCCGTTAGTTTCATATAGCAGTAGATACCTGCCATAAGTCCGCTTCCGGCACTTTCCACGTAGCCTTCAACACCCGTTAGTTGACCGGCAAAAAACGTTTTTGGGTGTGCTTTTAGCGAGTAGTCTTCACTTAAAATCTTAGGCGAGTTTATAAATGTGTTTCTGTGCATAACGCCATAACGCAAAAACTCTGCATTCTTTAAGGCGGGTATCATAGAAAACACCCTTTTTTGTTCGCCGAACGTTAGGTTCGTTTGAAAACCTACCATATTATACATCGTGCCCGCTTCATCTTCTTTGCGAAGTTGCAAGCAAGCGTACGCCCACCTGCCCGTTTTGGGGTCTGTTAATCCAACAGGTTTTAACGGTCCGAATCGCAAGGTGTCCTTTCCCCTTGACGCCATAATCTCTACGGGCATACAACCTTCAAAAACTTCAGACTTCTCAAAGTCGTGCAGTTTTGCCCTTTCAGCAGTGAGTAGTTCTTGTAAAAAGGCTTGATATTCTTCTTTTGTCATTGGGCAGTTGACGTGGTCGCCGTTGCCCTTATCGTATCTATCACCCACGAAAGCACTGCTCATATCTATAGAGTCGAAATCTATTATCGGTGCACTTGCATCGTAAAAGTGCAGGTCGCCGTCAGAGATTTCTAAAATTCGTTGGGCAAGTTTACCAGTGGTAAGCGGACCAGTTGCAACTATGGTATACTCGTCAAAATCAATATCTTCGACTTCTTTACATACCACCGTTATATTTGGATTGGACTTAATTTTATCAGTTATCGATTTTGCAAAGGCTTCTCTATTAACCGCTAATGCGTTGCCTGCCGGAACTGCACACCTATCGGCAACACCGATAAGTTCAGAACCCAAAAGACGCATTTCTTGTTTTAAAAGCCCTGCCGCATTTCCGTAAATATCGTTGCTTTTAAGTGAGTTTGAGCAAACGAGTTCTGCAAAGTCCTTATTACAATGTGCAGGGGTAAAACTTGACGGCTTAATATCGTATAGCGTTACCTTTACGCCCTTTTTGGCAAGGTAAAGCGACGCTTCCGCACCGGCAAGCCCACCACCGATTACTTTAACTTGATTCATTACTTTTTATAATTACATTTTTTTGACGAGCATTTTTCTACGCCGTCAACCTTGACCATAAAACTTCCACAATCCGGACATTTTTCGCCCGTAGGGATATCCCAACTCATAAACTTACACTCTGGATAACCTGAGCATCCATAGAAAGTTTTTCCACCACGGCTTACCATCTTTTTAGTAGGTTTGCCACAATCGGGGCATACGCCAACCGATTCGGTTAAACTTACGGTGTTTTTGCATTTAGGGTAATTTACACAAGCCAAGAACTTACCGAACTTGCCTTCACGCTCTACCATAACGCCACCGCATTTTGCACATATTTGGTCTGTTGGAATAACCACCTTTTCATTAACCGGTTTAATATTGCTACATTTTGGGTAGTTAGAACAAGAATAATAGTTGCCGAACCTTCCGCTGTTTATTATCATTCTTGCACCACACTTGTCGCATAATACGTCAGTTAATTTAGAGTTCCTTAAACGCACTTCAAAGTTAGCGTAAAAGTCTGCAATAAGTTTGTGCCAATCCTTACCGCCCGAGCCTATGTCGTCTAAAGAGTCTTCCATTTTAGCCGTGAAAGAAACGTCCATAATATCGGGAAAAGCCTTAACCAAAAAGTCTATTAGGCTATAACTAATGGGCGTGGGTACTAAATACTTTTTCTCTTTAGTAACGTATTCCCTTTTCTTGTCGGTAAGTTTCGCCATAATAGTAGCATAAGTCGACGGTCTGCCTATACCCTTGTCTTCCATACTTTTAATTAAGGTTGCTTCGGTGTATCTAACGGGTGGCTTGGTAAATTTTTGTTCCTTAGTTACACCGTTAAGGTTGAGTGCTTCACCCTTTTCCATTTGCGGAAGCAAGGTGTTGCCCGTCTCTTCATCGTCTTCTTTTTTAGTGTCGTCGTAAACTACGGTATAACCCTTAAACACCAACGACTTACCACTAGTCTTAAGCGTATAATCACCCGCATTGACGTCAACGGCAACGCTATCGTAAACGGCTTCGGTCATTTGCGACGCTATAAATCTATCGTAAATAAGTTTGTATAACCTATATTGATTTTTATCTAAGATATCCTTAACGCTTTCTGGGGTTTTGTTGATATCAATAGGTCTTATTGCTTCGTGGGCGTCTTGCGAATCTTTTTTGGAACGATAAACGTTGGGTTTTGCAGGTGCGTAAGCATCACCGTATACGGCTTTGATGTAGCCGAGTGCTTGTGCTTGCGCTTCTTGCGAAACACGCACTGAGTCCGTTCTCATATAAGTAATAAGCGCAACGTGACCTTTGCCCGTATCAACGCCTTCGTAAAGACGCTGAGCGATTTGCATTACTTGCGGTGCGGTTATGTTAAGTTTGATTGAACCGTCTTGTTGCAAAGTACTCGTAATAAACGGTGCTGGGGCGTGTGACTTAACCTTACTTTTTTTAACTTCGCCCACCATAAAGGGTACGCCTTTAAGGTAACTTTCAACGGCGTTTGCCTCTTCAGCAGTGGCTGGTTTATACTTCTTGCCGTTCTTTTCAACTAAAAGAACCTTAAAAGACGGCTTGCCCTGCGGATTGACGTCGGCTTTTAAATTCCAATATTCCTGTGGTTTGAAGGCTTGAATTTCACGCTCTCTGTCAACGACCATTTTAAGTGCAACCGACTGCACCCTGCCTGCCGACAAATTGTCGTTTAAGACACTGCTTGCCACAGGTGAAACCGAATACCCCACAAGCCTATCTAAAACACGCCTTGCTTGTTGGGCGTCAACTAAGTTGCTATCAATTTTACGTGGATTCTCCAAGGCTTTTTTAACTGCCTTTTCGCTAATTTCGTTAAATTCTATACGGTTGGCTTGGTTAAGGTCTAAACCCAACACTTCCGCCAAGTGCCAAGATATTGCTTCGCCTTCTCTATCCGGGTCGGTTGCAAGAAAAACCTTGTCTGCCTTTTTTGCGTAGTCAGAAAGTTTTTTAATGTCGGCTTTTTTGCCAGCAACGATTTCGTAAAAGGGCTCGAAGTTTTTATCTATTCTAATACCCATACGATTTACGGGTAAATCTCTTACGTGCCCTTTAGAAGCTTCTACCTTGAAGTCGCCTTTTAAGAATTTTTCAATGGTTTTTGCCTTGTGTGGCGACTCTACTATAACTAACTGCATTATTCCTCCGATACGCTTCGGCATAAGCCGTAAACGTTACCTGATTTTACTAAATATCCTTTTATTTCTAAACCTGAAATTATAGGCAATAATTCAAACGCCTTTTTATTCAGTTCTAAACATAATTTATTTATATGCTTTTGTCCGTCTTTTAAGGCGTACAAAACATCTCTTTCCTGCGGGGTAAATTCTTGCGGGGCTTCTTTTGTTTGCAAACCGTAAAAGTCTAACACGTCTATAACGCTATCGGTAAGCATTGCGCCACGCTTGATAAGGTCGTTACATCCCGCACCCGACTGTATACCGACGCTATACGGAACGGCGAATAAGTCCTTGCCGTATTCTTCGGCGTACTCGGCAGTGTATAGCGTTCCACTTTTAATACCACCGCTTACTATCAAAACGCCCTTACTTAGCCCTGCTATTATTCTGTTGCGAATAGGAAACATATACGGTTTGGGATAAACTTCGGGTGGGTTTTCGCTGATTACTAAACCACGCTCTGCAACCTTTTCAAACAAACTTTGGTTGCTTTTTGGATAAACGTTATCAAAGCCACCTGCTATTACCGATATCACCTTACAATCACAGTCAAGTGCCGTTTGAATTACAGCACTATCAACACCCTCGGCAATTCCGGTACACAAGCAAAAATGAGTTGAAATCTCTTTAGCATAATCCTTTGCAATAGAAATGGAAAGTGGAAGGCTTTTGCGAGAGCCGACTATTGCAAACTTTTCTTTTGTTAAGAGCGACGTATCGCCCTTGCAATAAAGAACTACGGGTGGCATTGGAATTTGTTTTAGTTCGCTTGGGTAAAGGTCAGAAAATAGCGTTACTGCCGTTATACCCTTTTTATCTAAATTATCCAGAACGAAGTCCAAATATTCTTTATTAGCGGAAGCCAATATGGTAGCAAACTCCTTTTCCCCAACCGCTTGAACGATATAATCTTTACCCTTTTCAAGCAGAGATTTGATACCGCTAACCCCGTCTATCATACCGAACAAGCTTTGCTTGTGCTTGTACTCTAAACCGATAAAACTATCAAGCCAAATTAAAACGAGTTCCCTTTCGGAATACTTTATCATACTCTTAATACTTTCTATAACTTATCGCTTCTAAGATATGTGCGGGCATAATATCTTTGCTTTCCGCCATATCGGCAATAGTTCTTGCCACCTTTATGATACGGCTTCTTGCCCTTGGTGAAAGCCCCAACCTTTCGTACGCCGACTTTAATATACTTTCGCATTCAGCAGAAAGTTTGCAGTATTTTATAATCTGCTTTTCACCCATTGCACTATTGGTTAAAATGCTATCGCCCTTAAACCTTTCACGCTGAACGGCACGTGCCTTGTTAACCCTTGCACGTACGGTTGCACTGCTCTCTGCTTCCTCATCGTTAGCAAGTTCGCTATATTTTACACTGTCAACTTCCACTTGAATATCTATTCTATCAAGAAGCGGACCGGATAGTTTTGACCTATACTTTGCTATTTGTGCAGGTGAACAAGTGCAAACCTTATCGGGCGAGCCGTAGTTACCGCACGGGCATGGATTCATACTTCCGCAAAGCATTACGTTTGCGGGATACGTTATAGTGCCCGCCGCCCTTGACACCGTTATAACCCCGTCTTCTAAGGGTTGGCGTAAGGCTTCTAACGTAGAGCGGTTGTATTCAGGCATTTCGTCTAAAAACAAAACGCCGTTATGCGCTAAACTAATTTCGCCCGGTTTAACGTGTGTACCGCCACCCGTCATAGAAACGGTGGTTGCAGTGTGGTGTGGGCTTCTAAAAGGTCTGGTATACAAGATACCGTCAGTATCTTTAACGTAACCGCATACCGAGTGAATTTTAGTGGTTTCAAGCGCTTCTTCAAAGGTCATATCTGGCATAATGGTGGGTATACATTTTGCAAGCATAGTTTTACCCGTACCCGGTGCGCCCACGAATAACACGTTGTGACCGCCCGCCACCGCTACTTCCAAGGCACGCTTGGCAATCGCTTGACCTTTTACCAAAGCCATATCCGAACTATAAACGTTTTGCGCTTGTAAACTGCTGTAATCGTGAAGTTTAAGTGCCTGTATGAGCTTTAGACCTGAAAGGTGGTCAATAACTTGCAATAAACTTTCTGCAGGAATAACCTCAATACCTGCAACGTAAGAAGCTTCTTTAGCGTTCTCACTTGGGATTATAAACTTTTTATACCCCTGCTCTACTGCAGAGATTATGATGGGAAGCACGCCGTTTATTCTGCGAAGACTTCCATCTAAGGAAAGTTCGCCTAAAAAAATTACACCGTCAAGTTCACAAACAAGTTGTCCACACGCTTTAAGCAGTCCTATTGCTAATGCTAAGTCTAAAGTAGAACCTTCCTTTTTAACGTCGGCAGGTGCAAGGTTTGCAGTTATTCTTTTAGTAGGCATCGTTCTACCACTGTTTTTTATAGCAGAGCGAATACGTTCTTTTGATTCCTTTACGGCAGTATCGGCAAGCCCAACTATCTCAAAGGCGGGCAAACCGTTATTTACGTCAACCTCAACTAGGACGGGTATTCCGTTTAGGCCAACGAGCGTATAAGTAGTTACTTTTGCTATCATAATCTTCCCTTTCGTACAATTGCAATACAGGCAATATTTGCTTTTAAAAATACTTTCGCCTATTTTACTCCATTATGTTATATTATTATATAATATTATTTTAAAAAAGTAAACGATATTGATACAAAAAAAGAACTTACTGCGTTAGTAAGTTCTTAATCTTTTGTTTGTTTTTAAGTTATCTTGCGATTTCTTTAACTTTAGCCGCCTTACCAGTTCTTGCACGTAAGTAGTAAAGTTTAGCACGACGTACACGACCACGACGAACAACTTGAATATCAGCAACCTTTGGTGAGTGGATTGGGAAGGTCTTTTCTACACCTACGCCGAAAGACATTCTTCTTACGGTAAAGGTTTCAGAAATACCGCCGTGTTTTCTTGCGATACAGATACCTTCGAACGCTTGTAATCTTTCCCTTTCACCTTCGATAACCTTAATCATTACCTTAACGGTGTCGCCAACGTTGAACGCAGGAATATTCTGCTTCAAGTTTTCTTGATTGATAGCTTCAATAATCTTACTCATTTGCTTTTACCTCCAATATTACTTGACGTTCATTGCCGATTGACGCAAGCGGAACGCCCGAAAGCCATAATATAATATCACATTTTTTTGTTCTTGGCAAGCGTTTTACATATAAAATGCGTTAATAATGTGATTAATTTCTCCATTATTTATTTCCACCACGTCAAAACGACAGTTGCCGTCCGAAATGCCGTTTTTTAGCATGTATTCAGTGGCGATTTTAAAATATCGTTCTTGTTTTTTGCGTGTTACCGCTTCGGCTGGCGTGCCGAAAGAATCGTCCGAACGGGTTTTTACTTCCACAAAAACTAAAGTGTCACCGTCCATTGCAACTATGTCTACTTCACCAAAAAAGTTTTTATAGTTTTTGCATAGTATTTTAAGACCCTTTTTTTTGAGAAAGCCCTCTGCTTTTACTTCGCCTGCTCTTCCCAAAAGTTTTTTATAAAAGTTTTTCTGTGCAATCTGCAAGGCCCTATCTCCTTAATTTTATCTATATGCACCTTAGTGCCGTATCCCTTGTGCTTTTCAAAGGCGTAGTCTGGGAACTCTTTGGCGTGTTCTACCATAAGATTATCCCTATATACCTTTGCTAATATTGACGCACAGCCTATCGTATAACTTTTCATATCGCCTTTAACTACGTATTCGGCGTTTATATCAAGCCCCGTGTCAACGCCGTCAACGAGCGTTATATCAGGAACGACCTTTAAGCCGTTTACAGCGCTTACCATACATTTTTTTACGGCGTTAAGTATGTTTATATCATCGATTTCTTGGGGCGAAATTTCGGCTATGCAATAACTTATCGCCTTTTGCTTAATTACTTCAGCAAGTGCAGTGCGACGCTTTTCAGAAAGTTTTTTACTGTCGTCAATTCCTTCAATAAGGTCATCCATAGGCATTATAACCGCACAGCAAACTACAGGCCCTGCAAGTGGACCTCTACCCACTTCGTCAACGCCTGCAACGTATTTTGCACCAAGTGATAAATGTTTTCTTTCGTACTCTAATTTATCCATATTAGTCAAGAATAATTTTGCCTATTCTTCCCTTTCTAAAATCATCAATTACGGCTTTAGCGCACCTATCGTAGTCGGGCTCAGCACCCTTCATTAAAAAACCACGGCGAGCGCAAATGTCATCAAAAATCTCTATCGTGGGCTTGTTTAGGTCGGTAAGAGAATACTTTTCCTTTAACAAGTCGGGGTACTTTTCGGTTAATTCTTTTATAAGTTCAAAAGCCAAATCGCCAAAATCAATATTGGCATCGTTCATACTGCCGACGTAAGCCAAATGCTTTGCTAACGTTTGATTTTCAAATGCGGGTGGCATAGTGCCCGGTGTGTCTAAAAGTTCTAATTCTCTAAGCCTTACCCATTGTTTACCACGGGTCACGCCCGCTTTATTGCCCGTAGTAGTTTTCTTACCACCGCAAAGTGCGTTTATTATGGTTGATTTACCCGTGTTGGGTATGCCTGCAACCATAATTCTGACCGGCTTAAAAATGCCTTTAAGTTTGTTTCTTTCAAGTTTTTCTTGCAAGAGTTCAAAAATTCGGTTGTAAAGCATGTCAACGGCCTTTTTATCCATAGCGCTAACCGCCACCGTTTCTTTGCCTTCTAAGGCGAACTCTTTAACCGTACGAATAGCATCCCCCTTTTCGATAAGGTCGGCTTTATTTAGCACGTATAATACCTTTTTATTGGCAAAAAGTTTGGCAAGTTTATTATTTAGCGAAGCCCTTGGTGCACGAGCGTCTAAAACAAGCATAACACCGTCAACCGATTTTAAGTTGTCTTCCATCATGCGCATTGCAGCCGTCATATGCCCCGGAAACCACTGTAAATGTTGCATTTACTTATCCCCCTTTTCTAATAGGTCGGGGCGATTTTTTGCAGTGATTTCAAAAGATTTTTGTCTGCGCCACTTATCGATTTCGCCGTGATGACCGCTAAGTAAAACATCGGGAACTTTAAGCCCCATAAATTCTTGCGGACGGGTGTATTGCGGGTATTCCAACATACCGGCAGAAAAACTTTCTTGCTCTAAAGACTCACGTTTAATAACCCCGTCAACGTATCTTGCAACGGCGTCAACTACTGCCATGGCAGGTATCTCGCCACCCGTTAACACAAAGTCGCCAAGCGAAAGTTCTTCATCTATAAATAGGTCTAAAACACGTTGGTCTACGCCTTCATAGTGCCCACAAAGTAGCAATATATGGTCAAGTTTTGCGTACTCTAAGACTACGCTTTGATTAAACGTTCTGCCCTTTGGCGACATAAATATACGCTTTGCCGTGTGGTCAGGGTCAACGGCTTCAATAGCGCTTGCAATAGGTTGCGCCATCATAACCATACCTGCGCCGCCGCCAAACGGCGTGTCGTCACATTTTTTGTGTTTATCTAAGGTATAGGCACGGATATCGTGCACTGCTATTTGCAGTTTACCGTCCCCTTGCGCCCTACCTATAATGCTCGTTTGAAGGGGTGTAAACATTTCGGGGAACAGCGTTAAAATATCAATCTTCATAAAGCGCTATCTCCTTAAAACGTTTACCTATAACTTCAAAACGTTTATTTTCTACGTCAATTTGCCTAACGGCATCTTTTAAAAATGGAAAGCGAACGGTTTTGCCACTGGGCGTTATAGCCGTTATAATATCGGTTTTAGCACTCGTCACGTCGGTAATAGTGCCTATTTTTAACTGTTCGTCAAATATATCGCAACCGATAACGTCAACTATAAAATATCTGCCTTCTTCGGGTCTTATGGAGTCTTCACGATTGATATACAAAAGTTTACCACGGAACAGTTCCGCAGTATTTCTATCACACACTGAAGATATGCTTAAAAACACCCCGTTTGGCGTTATTTTTGCGCCCGTTACGGTGTGCACTTCTCCGTCAATTATTACCTTTTTAAGTTTCTTAAATCTTTCGGCGTCGTCGGTTAGGGGACGCACTTTCAACTCTCCCCTTATGCCTTGTGGCTTTAATACTTCGCCGATAACAAATTTGTTTTCCATAGCCGTATAGTAGAAAAACGGGGGAATTATTCTTCCCCACGTTCTCTAATTTCAATATTGTATTTTTTATTCTCTTTAAGAGAACCGGCACGCACTAAAGTTCTGAGCGCCTTTGCAAGCTTGCCTTGGCGACCAATAACTTTGCCCATGTCTGCCGAATCCAATGTAACCGTTACGTTTACCGTTTTGCCTTGCTCTACAACGTCGTATTCGACCTTGTCTGGGTGTTCGGCAAAACAACCGATTACGTATTTAATAAGCTCAACCATAAGCACACCTAAAAACTATTATTTAGACTTGCGTACTTTAGTTTTAGCGGGTGAAAGCTTGGTGGGCTTTGGAATAACGCCTTGGTTAACTAAAATGTTTTTAACCGTGTCGGTGGGTTGAACGCCCTTAGCAATCCAATCTTTAGCCTTATCAGCATCGATTACGATTTCAGCGGGGTTAGCGGTGGGGTTGTAGTGACCTACTTTATCAATGTAGCCTCCATCACGTGCATTTCTGCTGTCCGTAACAACGATACGGTAGAAGGGTGATTTCTTGTCGCCCATTCTGGTCAATCTCATTTTTACTGCCATTTTTCTATTCTCCTTTTATATAATTAAAATCTAAACATTTTATTGTTTTTCATTTGTTTCATCATAAGCTTGGTTTGTTCAAATTGCTTAAGCACTCTATTGACTTCTTGAACGCTCGTACCACTGCCCTTTGCTATACGCTGTTTGCGTGACGAGTTTATGATGTTTGGGTTTTCCCTTTCACGCTTTGTCATTGATTGAATAACCGCCTTGGTGGTTACCATCTTCTTTTCATCAATGTCCGCTTCGGAAATCTTCATCTTGCCACCGCCAAAACCGGGTAGCATATTCAAAATATCTTTAATTCCGCCCATCTTGTTCATAGTTTCAAACTGAACCAAGAAGTCTTCTAAGGTAAAAGAATTTTCACGGAATTTCTTTTCCATTTTGCGGGCGTCTTCTTCGGTTACCGCTTCTTGCGCCTTTTCAATAAGCGTTAAAACGTCACCCATACCAAGAATACGGTTTGCCATACGGTCGGGATAGAAAGGCTCTAAATCGCCAAGTTTTTCGCCAACCGAACAGAATTTTATGGGTTTGCCCGTAACCGCTTTCATCGAAAGGGTTGCACCACCACGTGTGTCGCCGTCAAGTTTGGTAAGCACTAAACCGGTTACTTCCAATCGCTTATTAAAGGTGTCCGCTACTTCAACGGCAACTTGACCGGTCATAGAGTCGACTACGAGCAGTATTTCGCTTGGGGTTACCTTTGCTTTAATATCTTCAAGTTCCTGCATTAAGTCTTCGTCTATTTGCAAGCGACCTGCGGTGTCTATAATAACGGTGTCAAAGCCGAATTTTTTAGCGTATTCAACGCCTTCTGCGGCTATTTTAACGGGGTTACCTTGACCTTTTTCAAATACTTGGCAACCACACTTTTCACCAACGACTTTGAGTTGATTTATAGCCGCTGGGCGATACACGTCACAAGCAACTAAAAGGGGTTTTTTATTTTGCTTTTTTAAATATAAACCAAGTTTACCAACCAAGGTGGTTTTACCAGCACCTTGCAAGCCTGCCATCATTATGATAGTTGGTAGATTGGGCGCAACGTTTAGCTTGCTATTCGCACTGCCCATCAAAGCAATTAGTTCTTCGTTAACGATTTTTATAACTTGTTGGGTGGGGCTTAAACTTTTAAGAATCTCTTGCCCAACGGCACGCTCGCTGACCTTTGCAACGAATTGCTTTACGACTGAAATATTAACGTCTGCTTCTAATAGTGCGATACGCACTTCACGCATGGCGGTTTTAATTTCAAGCTCGGTAAGTTTGCCGTGCTTGGTTAGTTTTGAAAAAATATGATTAAGTTTTTCGGAAAGACCGGAAAATAATGCCATTATATATTGATTATCCTTTTAAGCTCAGAAACGGTATTTTCGTCTTTAGCTTGGCTTGCCAAGGCATAAAGCGCATCGTGTTTGGCCTTTAGTTTAAGCGCCGACTCAAACTCGTCTAACTTTTTTTTGGCGCTTTTAATCGCATCGTTCACGTTTTGCCTGCTTATGCCCTTTTCTTCAGAAATTTCTTTTAGTGAAAAATCTAACAAAAAGTGCATCTCAAAAGATTCACGTTGTTTTTGCGTAAGCAACTGCTTGTATAGTTCAAACAATTCTACGTAATAAAAATTCTCTTCCATAAAACAAAAGGTGTAAAGTTTTTAACCTTTACACCCATATTATACATATTTAGCCTAACCGTGTCAAACGATTTTTATTAATTTTTTAAAATCTTAGATTTTTCTTGTGTAAATTCGTCTTCCGTTAATATTCCTTCGTCAACAAAACCTTTAAGACTTTTTAGTTTGTTTACGTTGCCGTCAAATTGTTTAGCTTGAGCAAAAGAATTACCTAAAAGCTCACTCTTAATATCGTTAAATTCTCTTTCAGTGATTACGCCTTCATCAAATAAATTTTTGTATTGCTTGATTTTATCGTAAGCGTCAATCCTGTTTTGAATACTGCAAGCATTTTTTGATTTGCATTTGTTAAAGAATAACGGACCGTCAAATTGTTCTGCCGGTAAGCCGTATCCAGTGTTTCTAATATTCTTAACGTCTAAAAGAGCATTGAATTTAATATCAAAAACAAGATATACCAACTGAAGTAAAATAGGTCCTACAACGATTGCACCAATACCACCAAATAAAGTGAAAAAGTTTATCCATAAGCCGTAACCTTCATAAACTGGGAAAGACATTGCAATTAGCACTATTCCACCCAAAACACTTAAGCACATCATTACAAATAGTGATACGTTAACAATCTTTCTAACTAAATATAAAGATTTATCACTTTTATTAAACATTTTTATCTCCTCTTACGTTTACGATTAGACTTGAATACATTATATTCTTACATTTGTAAGAAGTCAAGTATTTTTCTTACTTTTGTGAGAAAATATAAGTATGAACGTATTTAAAGAGAATTTAAAAAATTTAAGAATAGAGCACAAATTAGGTCAAGTTGAACTTGCCAAAAAATTGGGCGTAAGTAAAGGAATTATAAGTTTATGGGAAAACGGACTTAGAGAGCCAAATATGACTTCGCTTATTTTAATTGCAAAATTTTTTAACGTGTCGATAGATTTTTTAGTTGGATTGGAACAATAAAAAACGCAGGTTTAACCTGCGTTTTTATTATTTCTATTAAAACAATGCTTCGATAAAATCGTTGGCGTTAAATTCTTCAATATCGTCAATCTTTTCGCCCGTACCGACGAAGCACACCGGGACTTCCAATTCGTACGTTAACGATATTATAAATCCGCCTTTTGCCGTGCCGTCAAGTTTGGTTAAAATTATACCGTCAATACCGACTGCTTGGTTAAACGTCTTAACTTGGCTTTCGGCATTTTGACCGGTGGTTGCATCTAAAACTATAAGTTTATAATAGTTGCAATCGGGGTATTCCCTTTTAACCACCCTATCCATCTTTTTAAGTTCTTCCATAAGGTTGGCTTTTACGTGAAGTCTACCCGCCGTATCTATTATCAAAACGTCGGTATTTTTAGCCTTTGCAGAACTTATAGCGTCGTAAACGACTGCAGATGCGTCCGCACCTTCACTATGTTTTACAACCCTAACGTTTGCCCTTTCAGCCCAAATGGTAAGTTGGTCTGCCGCCGCCGCACGGAAGGTATCCGCCGCCGCAACGGTAACGCTTTTACCTTGCTTTAAGAACATATTGGCAAGTTTGCCGATAGTAGTCGTTTTACCTACGCCGTTAACACCAACCACCATTATAACGGCTGGGGTTTTAAAGTCGATTTTTTCAGCGTAGTCAAGCGTGTCGAACAGTTCCTTTTTAAGAAGCCCTATAACGTAGTCTTTATCTTTACACTTTTCTTTGATGGCGGTATCACGAATTTCGTCAACTATTTCCATAGTGGTTTGAACGGATACGTCGGAAGATATTAAAACGTCTTCAAGTTCTTCATAAAAGTCTTCACCAAGTTTATCTTTGGCAAAAAGTTCGGTTAGTTTTTTTGACAGCCCAGAGCGTGTTTTAGATAATACTTCTTTTAATTTTCCAAATAAACCCATAAAGCACCTAATTAAGAAATCATACCTTTGCCCGCTTCAAAGTCAGCCACGTCTGAAAGTTTAACGGATACCATTTTAGATACGCCCTTTTCTTGCATGGTAACACCGAATAGTGCGTCGGCAAGTTCCATAGTGGGCTTTCTGTGGGTAATAACGATAAACTGCGTTTCTTGACTGAATTTTTGCAAGTATCTTGCAAATCTATCAACGTTGGCTTCGTCAAGCGCCGCTTCAATTTCGTCAAGCACGCAGAACGGCATTGGTCGAAGCTTTAATATTGCAAACAATATTGCGATTGCCGTAAGCGCCTTTTCACCACCCGATAAAAGCGACAACTTTTGAAGTTTCTTTCCGGGGGGTTGCGCAACTATTTCAACGCCCGCTTCTAACCTGTCTTCCACGTCGGTGTAATCCATTTGAAGCATTGCGTTGCCACCGCCGAACAACTCTTTGAATATCTTTTGAAAGTTGGTGTTAATCTTATTAAAGCCTTCGTCGAATTGTGTAAGCATTTCGCTCTTGATTTTATCGATGGCTTCTTTAAGGTCGGCTTCAGCCTTTTCCAAATCTTCCTTTTGAGTAAGCATTTCATCGTAACGCTCTTTAAGAACTTTGCAGTCCTCAATAGCGGCGGCGTTAATAGCGCCAAGAGACGAGCGTTTTCTTCTTATGCGGTTAATTTCTTGCTCGCCGGTAGTTGCGTCGTAGCCGTCTTGCTTAACGGCTAAGGCAGTTTCGTAAGTTTCTTGATAATCTTCAAAAATGCTTTGACCCATATATTCTAAGTCAGAGTCGATTTTAGCAAGAGCAATTTCTTCGGCGTGCTTACGCTCGGAAAGTTCTATAATAGCGTTGTTAAGCGCTTCACGTTTTTCGCCGTTGGCGTTTAGCCTATCACGAAGGTCTGCCTTAGATTGCTCTACGTTATCAATTTTATCCCTTATAGAGTTGATATAGTCTTGCTCTTCTTTAGTAAGGGCAACCTTTTCTTGCTCTAAACGTAATTCCTCAATAATATTCCTTGCCCCATCATTGCTATTTGCAAGATTTTTATTGGTGTTTTCCGCTTCAAGTCTTGCACTTGCAAGCCTATCGTTATCACCTTCTAACGAAGCGATTTTTGCCTTTAATTCAGTTACTGAAACCTGCAAAGCGGTGCTTTCGGCACTTAAAGAGTCACGCTCTTTTCTAAGGTTGTCGAATTCGGCTTGTTGCTTGTCCGCCTTTTCTTGGGTATCAATTCTTGCCTTTTCTAAATGTTCGCCACCACTCGTTGCCAAGTTGTACTCTGCGGTAATTTTCGCAAGTTTTTCTTTTACACTGTCAATAAGGTCGGCGGTAATTTCCATTTCTTTGCCGATTTCAGATAAACTCTTTTCTGCAACGGCTTGTTTTTCACGCTCTAAGAGTAGTTGTTGACGCTTTTCGTTATACATATCGTTGATAAGCGAAAGTTCATCTAAGCCCTTGTCACGCTTACTTTCAAGCACGCCCTTTTCGGCTTTAAGTTTATCCATTTCGGAACGCTTATCGGCAAGTTGCTTAGCGGTGTCTTCTAACCTGCGTTCACCCGAAAGCACGCCAACGGTGTCAGTTCTACGTGAACCACCACTCATTGCACCTTGCGTTGTGAATAAGTCGCCGTTTAGCGTTACCATCTTAAATGCAAAGCGATATTTTTTAGCAATTTCGTTTGCGTTGGTAATGTTGTCAACCACCAAGGTATTGCCAAGTAGGTTTGATATAACGTTTTCGTATTGACTGTCGTAACTAACTATTTCGTTTGCTAAGCCAAGCGCACCCGTTTCCTTAAGCGCCCTAGTAATCTCTAACGAATTAGAGCGTGGCTTAACCGACGTTATGGGAAGGAAAGTTGCCCTACCCAAACGGTTTTTAGTAAGATATTCGATTAAATATTTAGCGTCGTCCGTCGTTTGGGTAACTACGTTTTGTGCAGAGGCTGCAAGTGCGGTTTCCAATGCGACGTCGTAAATTTTATCACTTTTGATAATTTCGGCAACCACGCCCTTAATACGTTTTTTAAGTTCGGGGTTGGTCTTTGCTTGACCCATTAAAAGTTTAACGGAAGTTTGATAGCCGTCGTAATTTTCTTTTAAGCCTTTATAAAAGTTCTCTTTGGTTACCAATGCGGTAATAGCAGAGTTAAGAACGTAGATTGAATTGTCAACCTTAGCAATCTCTTCGTTTAAGTTCCTTACGCTGTTTTCCGTTTCAGTAATGTTGTTTTTGCAATCGAAAATGCTTCTATCAAGTTCATCTATACTCTTATCGCATTTTTCCTTATTGTTAAATTCACCCTCACGCTTAACCGATAAGGCGTCTAATTTATCGCTTAATTCTTGCAATTTACCTTCTAAATTAAGCTTTTCAATGTTCATCGTGCCCTTGTTGAGTTTAACGTCTGATAGCGATTCAATTGACTGGATAATTTGCCTTTGACTTTCTGAAGCAAGTTCTTCGCCAAGTGCCAACTTCTCAGTTACGGCAAGCAATCTATGGCTGAGTTCTTCTGCCTTTTTAGACTGCTTAGCAAGTTCTTGTTTACAAAGGGTCAGTTCGGCAGAGTTTTTATAAATTGACGCCGAACATTCTTCGATAAGTTTATTATTGCTTTCAATTTCGGCTTCCGCACGCACGATTTGGCTATTTAGGTAAGAAATCTTTTGCTCGAACAGTTGCTTAGCACCCGTAGATTTTTCCATACCGACACGCTTTTCCAAAAGTTCGTCGTTATAAGCACGAAGCTTTGCGTCGGCATCGTTAATTTCGGAAAAAATTGATTCGTATTCGTTTTGGGCGTCGTTATATTCCTTTTGGCGAAGTGCAGTTTGCTCGTCAATACCCTTTATTCTTACGTTGATTTTACCCTTTGCCGTTGCAACGCCGTCTACCTTTGCTATGTACGTATTAAGTTCGTGAAACTTTAGTTCGGCAGATAGGGCGTTATATTCTTTTGCCTTTTCCGCTTGACGCTCCAAAGGCCCTAATTGATTTTCGATTTCATACAAGATATCGGTGTATCTAACCAAGTTTTCGTGCGTTCTTTCTAATTTGCGTTGTGATTCGTTTTTGCGTGACTTAAACTTGGCAATGCCCGTTGCTTCTTCAAAAATCATACGTCTGTCTTCAGGTTTTGCAGACATAATTTCTTCAACCTTACCTTGACCTATGATGGTATAGCCTTCTTTACCAATGCCACATTCGTGCAAAAGGTCTACTATATCTTTAAGTCTTGCAGGCTGACGGTTTATGTAATATTCACTTTCGCCACTACGGTATAGTTTTCTGGTAATGATAACTTCGCTATAATCTAAACTAAACATCTTGTTAGTATTGTCAAAAAATAACGATACTTCACAGTAGGAAAGCGATTTTCTATTTTGAGTGCCCGCAAAAATAACGTCTTGCATGCTTGAACCACGCAAACTCTTTGCACTTTGTTCGCCAAGCACCCAACGTATAGCGTCGGCAACGTTACTCTTGCCACAGCCGTTAGGACCTACTATTCCGGTTATACCTTTACCGAATTTAATTTCCGCTTTGTCAGCGAACGATTTAAATCCGTATACTTCTACTTTTTCGAAGTTCAATTTTTTCTACCGTCCTTGTTTGCTTTTATTTGCTTTTAGTTTGTTTAAGCCTACTTGCGCAGACTGGGCTTCCGCCGATTTTTTGCTAAACCCCTTACCCGTTGAAAGCACTTTGTCGTTCAAAAGCAGTTGAACGCAAAATTCAGCGGCGTGGTCGGGACCTTTTTTACTTACTAATCTATACTCGATTTTGCCTAGTTTGTATTTTTGAACGTATTCTTGGAACTCGCTTTTGCTAGTAGCGTCTTCCCTGTGAGATTTTGAACGATTTTTATCACGTTTAAAGTTTTCTACCACAGTGGAAAGCACGAATTGTTTTGCAGGCGCTGAACCACCGTCAAGATATATTGCGCAAACCAACGCTTCAAAAACGGATGAGAAAAACTTTTCGTCTTTGCAAGCACTTTTTTGTTGACCGTTGCCAAGCAATATATAATCTTCCAATCCAAGCCTATGAAGTGCGTCGTTAAGCGGTGTTCTTGCAACCATTTCGGCACGAAAGCGTGTGAGAAGTCCTTCGTCGCCTTTAACGTTGTTATACAGCCACTCGGTAACCACCATTTCGATAATAGTGTCACCAAAAAACTCCATTAGTTCGTTGTCTTCTTGATTGTGCTCGTATGCGTAAGAAGAGTGCGTAAACGCCTTTCTTAGTAGCATTTTATCGTTAAATTGGTATCCTATTATTCGCTCTATGGCAGATGCGTCAAAAATCATTTATTGTTTACCTACGCTTCTAAATCAAGTTGCATTTTAATTAGGGCACAAATATCTCTGTCCACGTAATCAACCGCTTGCAATACGGCGTTCTTAAACGCTTCACGCTTAGAAGAACCGTGCGCTTTAACAACCGGCTTAGTTACGCCAATGAAAAGTGCGCCACCCTTTTTGTTATAGTCAAGTTTTGATTTAAGTTTTTTGAAGGTCTTTTTCATAAACGTTGCGCCTATCATACTTGAAAAAGAGCCTTTTATACTATCTTTCAAAGTCTTAAGCACAACGCCTATTGCACCTTCCATTGATTTTAATGCAACGTTACCCGAAAAACCGTCGGTAACGATAACGTCGTATTCGCCCGATAAGATATCCCTTGCCTCTACGTTGCCAACGAAGTTAATTGTCTTCATTTCTTTAAGAAGGGGGAATACTTCGTGGTTAAGTGCGTTGCCCTTTTCATCTTCAGTACCGTTAGAAAGAAGTGCTACCTTTGGGTTCTGCGTGCCCATTGCCTTAGCGTAAGCCGAGCCCATTAACGCAAACTGAGTTAGGTTAATAGGCTTACAATCGGCGTTTGCACCGCTATCCATTAAAAGCACGTTTTTGCCATCTTTTAAGGTTGGCAATATCGGACAAAGTGCGGGGCGATTTACCCCTTGTATTCTGCCGAGTTTCAACGTTGCGCCAACTAAAACCGCACCCGTTGAGCCTGCCGACACGAAAGCAGAAGTACTATCGTCCGTTTTAAGCGCCTTAAAGGCTACTGAAATTGAACTGTTCGGCTTGGTGCGAATTGCCACGGTCGGCTCTTCTTCACAAGTAATAACGTCTTCAGCGTGCATAATTTCAACACGGCTTTTATCGTATTTATAATTTACAAGTTGCGCTTCAATTTTTGCTTGGTCACCTACTAGAACGGCAATAAATTTATCGTTTTGATTAAGTGCGTCAATTGTGCCTGCAACTATTTCTTCGGGTGAATTATCGCCACCGAAAGCGTCGATTAAAATCTTCATAAATTTTCCTTAGTTTAGTTTTCTAAAGTACCTACCGTTCTGGGGAAAGGCAACACGTCACGAATATTTGATATGCCCGTTAGATACATAATCATTCTTTCAAAGCCTAAGCCGAAACCTGAGTGAACTACACCGCCGTACTTTCTTAAATCTAGGTACGATTTATATTCTTCAGGGTTAAGTCCGCACTCGTTCATACGTTTTTCTAACACGTCTAAACGTTCTTCCCTTTGAGAGCCACCTATAAGCTCGCCGATACCCGGAACTAAAAGGTCGCTTGCGGCAACCGTTTTACCGTCGTCGTTTAAGCGCATATAGAAAGCCTTAATATCTTTTGGATAGTCGGTTAAGAACACCGGTTTTTTGAAAACTTCTTCGGTTATATACCTTTCGTGTTCGCTTTGTAAATCAACGCCCCAATATACGGGTGCGTCGAATCTATCTTTAACCTTAGTTAAAATGTCGATTGCTTCGGTATAGGTTAGGCGAACGAAGTCGTTACCCCTAACGTTGTTAAGTCTATCGATTAAGCCGTTGTCAACGAACTTGTTTAAGAACTCAATTTCTTCCGGACAAGTTTCCATAACGTAGTCAATGATATATTTAACCATTGCTTCCGCACAGTCCATATCGTCAGAAAGGTCTGCAAAGGCAAGTTCTGGCTCTATCATCCAAAACTCTGCAGCGTGACGCACGGTGTTAGAATGCTCTGCCCTAAAGGTCGGTCCAAACGTATACACGTTTGCAAATGCCATTGCGAAGTTTTCAACGTCTAATTGACCTGAAACGGTAAGACTTGCTTTTTTACCAAAAAAGTCTTGCTTATAGTCGGTTGCACCTTCTATCATAGGCACGTTATCTAAATCCAAGGTGGTAACTTGGAACATAGCACCTGCACCTTCGCAGTCACTACCCGTTATGATTGGCGTGTGCACGTACACGAAGCCCCTTTGATTGAAGAAGCTATGTATTGCATAGGCTGCTTGGCTTCTAATTTTAAACACTGCGTTAAAGGTGTTAGTTCTTGGTCGCAAGTGCGGTATACCCCTTAAAAACTCTAAGGTGTGGCGTTTTTTCTGAAGCGGATATTCGGGTGAAGATACGCCAAGCACTTCAATTTGGTCTGCGTTTATTTCAAACGGTTGCTTATTTTCGGGGGTTAAAATAACCTTGCCCGTAACTTTAAGGCATGCACCTACGTTTTGGCGGGCAACTTCGTCGTAATTACTTACCTTGCTTCTATCGAATACTATTTGGCAATTTTTGAAAAAAGAGCCGTCGTTAAGTTCTATAAAGCCGAAAGATTTACTATCCCTAATAGTTTTTGCCCAACCGCAAACAGTAACCGTTTTATCGGCGTAGGCTTGTGTGTTTTTGAAAAATTCTTTAAGTTGAATTCTTTGCATAGATACGTCCTACCGTTATTTATTTATAATTATACTTGTATAGTATAACATATAGGCAAACATTTTTCAAGAATTTTACGGCATTTTAGGGGCTATATAGCCAAATTTAAAGGCATTTTTTGGGCTTAAATCTAAAAAATCCACGCTAAAATTTAGCGTGGATAAGTTTTTATGTTTTTTGCGTGTATAAAATCGGTAGTTATTCAGAGCGTAGTGCAACCACGGGGTCTTTTTTAGACGCTATTCTTGCAGGCACCGTGCCCGAAATTAAGGTTAAACACACGCTTATTAAAGTAAGTATAAGTGCAGCCAAAATATCAAGGTTAGCAAGCCTACCGACGTCGGGTATAAGAGCGCCCAAAATTAGGTTAATCGGTATTGATAGCAAGTAGGTTGCCCCTACGCCAATCAAGCCTGCAAATAAGCCTATGATGAAAGTTTCAGCATTAAACACGCTTGAAATTTCACGCTTGGAAGCACCAAGCGAACGAAGAACGCCTATTTCTTTAGTTCGTTCAACAACCGACGTGTAGGTTATAATACCTATCATAACGCTCGACACAACAAGTGATATTGAAGTAAACGCTATTAAAACGTACGATACTGCGTTAACCATAGTGCTCATCATACCGAACATATCGCTCATCATATCCGAATAGTGTATGTATTTAGCATCGTCTTCAGAAAGATTATTGTTCCATGCATCTACGTGCGTTTTAACGGCTTCTTTACTTTCAAAATTCTTAGGATAAATGGTTATTGCAGATGGAGTGGTTACGCCCGCAAGCATACGTGCAGTAAAACCTTCAAAGCCCATCGTCGAATTGGGGTTGATAACGGCAACGTAGCCGTTTTGAGAGGCTTCCAAGGCGATTTCAGATTGCGTGTTTTGGCTTAAAATATGCCCTGTTAAAGCAGGGGTATACGCAATTCCCGTGTTAAGTAGTCCGGACACGCCGTCCTTTACCCTTATAATGCCAACGACGTTGATTTTTTCAAGTTCAGTATTGTCTTCAGTTATAAGGTTTGGATAGTAGGCATTGCCCGTGTAGTTGGGTATAGACGTGGGCGATTTGGTAAACATCAACTCGTTTTTAGCAAGGTAAAGTGGATTACTATTTTCGCCCACGAAGGTTTCAAGTGGTAAGCCGTTTTCGGGTAAATTAAAGTTAAAGGTGTTGTTTACTGGGTCGTATTCGCCCGAAACGTAGCCAAGTAGCATTGCGGTAATATCTGCCACGCCGTTGAATTGGTCTACGACTAAAACCACTTGATTATAGTCCGTTTGATTAAAGGTAGGCCAGTCGCCGTAAAGCAGGTCGTACTGCTCTTGAATAAGCGTTTTATCGGGCATTTCTTGGAACGTTGGTATCATATCCGCAACCATTGAAGTTGTCATACCAGACATCGCTTGGTTAAGTTTGCCTTCAAACGCCTTGCCTATAACGTCGGTAACGTCGTCAACCGAAGAAAAACTTTGCGTACCGTTTACGGTGGTTTTAACGTATAAATAGTCGTTCATATTAAAGCCGTAATCGTAATTTATGGCGTAATAATGCTCACTATCTAAACTGTTTAAGTGGTGCAAAAAGCCTTGGTCGGTCGTATCTGATAAATCGTTACTTTTTAGCATGCCCACCAAATTCTTAAACGCTTCGTGCACGAACACGTTATCAAGTTCGGGGTATTTATCTTTTAGTTCGGTTTCGTAAACTTCAGTAAATGAAGAAAAGTCGACAGAGTTTTCCGATATAGTTACGGGGTAAGACGCCAACGAGTCGGTTTGAATTCTTGCCATATAAGCGTTAAAGCCGTTTGAAAGGGCTAAAACTAACGCCACACCCGTTATGCCGATGCTACCCGCAATTGAAGTTAACACCGTCCTTGCACGTTTAGAAAACAAGTTTTTAAGCGATAGCAAGAAGGCGGTTTTTAAGCCCATTTTTGGCTTTCGGTTTTGGCGTGGGCTATCTACCCTGCCTTCTTTTAAGGGGTTAGTGTCGTTTACCGTTAAACCGTCCACTAGTTTTATTATACGTGTTGAATATTTTTCGGCAAGGTCTGGATTGTGGGTTACCATAATAACTAATCTATCTTTGGCAATCTCTTTTAGCAAATCCATAACTTGAACGCTCGTTTCGGTATCAAGTGCACCCGTAGGCTCGTCGGCAAGTATAATTTCGGGGTCGTTTATAAGCGCACGGGCGATTGCCACCCTTTGCATTTGGCCACCGGATAATTGATTGGGCTTTTTGTTCTCCAACCCCTTTAAGCCAACCTTTTCTAAAATAGCAAGCGCCTTTTTGGTTCTTTCACGCTTGCTTACGCCAGAAAGTTCTAAGGCAAGTTCTACGTTGCCTATTACCGTTTGGTGCGGAATTAGATTATACGATTGAAACACGAAGCCTATACTGTTGTTTCGGTAAGCGTCCCAATCTTTATCGTTATAATTTTTAGTCGACTTGCCTTCAATAATAAGGTCGCCGTCGGTATATCTATCTAAACCACCAACGATATTCAAAAGGGTGGTTTTACCACAACCTGACGGACCTAAAATAGACACGAATTCGTTCTTGCGAAAGTTTAAGTTTATGCCTTTTAATGCGTGAACTTGGTTTTCGCCCGTGCCGTATATTTTTGTTATACCCTTTAACTGAAGGGCTAAAGCGTCGGAATTATTTTTCATGCTTTTCTCCTTTTAACTCAAGAATTATACTACGCTTTAGTTAAAAAAACCTTGAAGAATTACCTTAACAAATATATTCTTTAATCTTTAGTAAGTTTACTTTTATTATATCAACTCTGCGCTGGCTTTGACGAATTCACCCGCATCATCTAAGGGCAATCCTTCTAAAATACACGCCTGCCCGTATAAAACGGTTGCGTAGTTTTTCATCTTTTCTTCGCTATCCATAGCGTTCTTAAGGCTTTCAAGCACGGGGTGATTTGCACTGATTTCCAAAATCCTTTCAGCCTTAGCACTGCCGTCGGAGTTGGGCATTGAGTTAAGCACCTTTTCCATCTCAAACGACAATTCGCCACCCGCAATTATACATACGGGGTAGGTTTTAAGGTTGGCGGTAAGCCTTACTTCCTTTACCTTATCGCCTAAAAGTTCTTTAAGTTTTTCTAATATCGGTTTATTCTCTTGGGTCTTTTGTTCAAGTTCGGTCTTTTCACTATCACTATTTAAGTTGAAGTCGGCTTCAGATATAGACTTAAACTTCTTGCCGTCCCACTCGCCCATAAGTTTTATTATAAACTCGTCTACACCGTCCTTAAAGAAAAGTATATCGACGTTCTTATCGCCCGCCTTTTCAATTTGCGGAAGGCTTGCTATTTTATCGTAACTTTCGCCACAGGCGTAATAGATTTCAGTTTGGTCGTCAGCCATAGCCTTAACGTAGTCGGCTAAACTTATTAGTTTATCTTGCTTTAGCGAATAAAACATTAAAAGGTCTTTAAGTTTTTCCATATTAGCGCCAAAAGCCGAGTATGCGCCGAACTTTATAGAAAGCCCCACTTCAGCAAATAGTTTTGCATAACTTTCGGGGTCGGTTTCCATCATCTTTTTTAGTTCGGAAATAGCCTTCTTTTCAATGCCGTTTGCGATGGCTTTTACTTGTCTACTTTGTTGCAGTATTTCTCTTGAAATATTAAGGCTTAAATCACTTGAATCAACAATGCCACGCACGAAGCCAAGCCAATCGGGCAGTAGTTCTTCACATTTATCCATAATCATTACGCCGTTGCAGTATAATTTTAAGCCTTTTTTAAAGTCTTTTGTATAGTAATCAAAAGACACTTTTTCAGGGAAGAATAGAAGCGTATCGTACGTAACCGCACCTTCGATTTTAGCGTAAACCGATTTAAGCGGGGCGTTAAAATCATGGAATTCCGATTTGTAAAATTCAGCAAGTTGTTCGTCGGTTACTTGTGCCTTTGGTTTTTTCCATAAAGGCACCATACTGTTAAGGGTGGTAAGTTCGGTAACGTGGTCGTATTCGGGTTTGTCTGAAGTGCTACCATCTTTTAATACCGAACGGGTCATATTCATTTGAATCGGATAGCGAATATAGTCCGAATACCTTTTTATAAGTGAAGATATTTTATATTGTTCCAAAAATTCTGAATACTTATAGTCTTCGCCGTCGTCTTTTAGATACAGGGTAATCTTAGTGCCTACCCCGTCTTTCTCCGCAGAAGTTATAGTATATCCATCTGCGCCTTTACTTTCCCATAGGTAAGCCGTTTCACTGCCGTAAGCCTTGGTAAGAACTTCAACCTTATCGGCAACCATAAACGCCGAATAAAAACCAACGCCGAACTGACCGATTAGTTCTTCATCCGTCTTGCCGTCGTTTTGCTTCTTAAAGGCTAAAGTTCCAGATTCAGCGATAGTACCAAGGTTTTTTTCTAAATCTTTATCGGTCATACCAATACCGTTATCTTCAATACAAAGCGTTCTTGCAGTTTTATCGGCACTAATATAAATATTAAAATCTTGCACTGCCTTACCGTCGGTAAGCGATATAAACTTTAATTTGTCAATAGCGTCTGATGCGTTGGATATAAGTTCCCTTAAAAATATCTCCTTATTAGTATAAATAGAGTTAACCATAAGGTCTAAAATTCTTTTTGATTCGGTTTTGAATTGTTTCATTTTTAAGCTCCCGTAAAATATTAGCACTCTAAAGGTTTAAGTGCTAAATATAATTATACGCTACGGTATAAATTTGTCAACTGTTTTTTAGTCGAATTATGACGTTTTTATCTTGAAAAAAGGAATAATTTTTTTTAATATTAAAGGCGCCGTGAAAAATCACAGCGCAATTTTTATTTTTTATTTGAAGTTAAATCCACGAATAGCCATACGAAAGATAAGCAGTATATCAAAAAACCGATACACTCAAGTATAAACAATAAAAACCTACCTATCTTTTTTAGAACTTTCATTTTTATTAATACTTTTTTTTATTAAGAGTTTACAACACCGTTGCCGTCGTAGTGAAGCATAGCGGTACCGTTCATATACAAGCCTTCGGTATCCTTGCTTGTCCAATCGGTTCTGCCGTATTCCCTACCTTCCACCTTAACCATATTAAGATATGCAGAGTTAGAAACTAAAATATCGTTGCCAACTTCTGGAATTTGAATCTTGCCGTTGCCCAATAAACCGAACACGCAACCTGCGATGTTTTGTTCTTCACTATTTATAGCGTAGCAATTGTTGCCACTAAACGTCCAATCGGTAACCGTAAGGCTAATTGAATATTCGGGCTTTGCACTCAAGCAAGAAGTTGCTCTGCCTGCCAAACCGCCAACGTAACCCGTGCCGTTAATTGTGTTGTTAGTAATAACGGGTGCAGTAACGGTAATTACGAGCCTATCAGAAGAATCATAGGTGTGTGCAGTTCCGTATAAAGCACCAGCAGAAGCCGAACCGTTTATAGTGCAATTGTTAACGCCACAGTTAATAAATTTAACTTCGTTAGTGCCGTCGATAAAACCTGCAAACGCACCTGCGTTGGTAGCGGTAAAGGATGAATTTTCAATGGTGATATTCTTTACGGTAAGTTTTGTTGATACTTGACCAAACAAGCCACCTTCAGAATAGGCAGTTGAAGTAACGTTTTTAATCTTAACGCCACCTTCAGCACCGGTAAATTCATAAACTTTTCTGGTATCGTCAACTTCTATATCGATAGGAGTCCAAGATAAACCGGTCATATCAATATCGTTTAAGATAGCGATTTTATAACAGTAATGGTCGCCTTCGTTAATGTATCTTGAAATAGCCATAAGTTGGTCTGCAGTGGTAACTTCCATAGCAGTTTTAGTGCTCGTTTCACCACAAGAACATTTTAAGGTTTTAGGAAAGCGTTCTAAAACGCCGTCGAAGTATTCGGTAACCGTAGTGTATTCGTGAGTATGAGGTGGTGGATTGTTGCCACCGTTATCTGGGTCGCCACCACAAGCGGTAAGAGCAAACGCAGACACGCAAGCAAGCATTAAACAGGTTAATAATTTTATTAATTTTTTCATATAAGTCTCCCTTTATTTTTCTACTGAATATAATAACATATATCAACTCGTTTTGTAAATACTTTTTAAAAAATATTTTCCCCCTGCTTATGAGAATTTTTTACCATTTCGCAAGGGGAAAATATTTTAGAAGGAAAAAGAAAAATTATTGAAAAGACTTTACGTCTTGCTGTCTATAAGGCTATTTTTTAAGTTTACTAATCTATCTGAATAGTCTTTTTTTGTGGTAGTTGCTTTTCCTTTTTAGGAACGGTTAAATGCAAAACACCGCCGTCGTATTTGGCTTTGATATCTTCTTCTGTTATTGCGTCGCCCACGTAAAAGGTGCGTTTACAGTTGCAAATACGCTCCCTTTTAAGATACTTGTCTTGTTCAGACTGCTCTGTTTTGGCAGATACCGTTAAATATCCGTTGTCAAGAGTAAGGCTTATATCTTTTTTATCAAAGCCAGGCATATCAACGGCAAGTTGATAGCCGTCATCCGTTTGCTTTATATCGGTACGCATATAATTGTTATGCCCCGTAAAAAACATTGGGGTAAAAAAATTATCAAAAGCGTCGTCAAAAAAGTTCAAGCCCCAGTTATCATCGTTTCTTCTACTTAAAAAGTTTTTCATTTTTATATCTCCTTTTTTTGAATTTTTAGCAGTTTATTGTTTTGATTGTTAGCACTCTCAACACCCAAGTGCTAATTATAATTTACCACTACTGTTTTGCTTTGTCAAGCGTTTTATGAAAATTTTTTTGTTTTTTTTATAATTTTTTTTACAAAAAAAGAAAGCCCTTGGGCTTTCTGATTATTGACTTTTATTTAGTTTTTATACCCTATTTATTTTTCGGACTATTTTGCAAGGCTTTTTAACACGTACTCACAATATAATTTTGCGACGTTTACGCCCGATATTTTTTCCAATTCTTCAAAAAAAGCGTTAGAGTTGACTTCGCAAACGACTGGGTTACCTAAATCGTCGGTCAATAGGTCAACCCCACAATACTCCATTTTTAAGTGCTTAGCCGTTCGCTCTGCGCACTCTATAAAACTTTTATATTCGGGGTCGGTAAGTTCTATCTTTTCACCCTTACCGCCTTGCCCCACGTTTGAACGGAAATCGTTCGGGTTAGTTCGCTTCATACACGCCACCGCCCTACCGCCGAGAACGACCACACGTATATCCGTACCGAAATTCTTACCCAAATATTGCTGGTAAATATGCGGAACGGTTTTAAGTTGGTTAATTAAATCTATTAGACTCTTTCTATCGTCTGCTTTATACACCCCGTTACCCATAGAGCCGTACGCTCTTTTAACTATTACGGGATAGCCAAGTTCAGACTCTATCCTATCGATAAGGTTAGGTAAAACGGGCAAATCTTGATGATAGCACACGGGCGCAAACAAAGTCTTTGGCATATTTACACCGCTACCCGCAAGTGCTATGCACGTTTGCCCTTTATCGTCGCAATCGGCAATCTGCTTAGCGGGGTTAAACATCTTTATACCCTTATTTTGTATGATTTGAGCAAGGTATTTATCTTTATCCAAAAATATTACGAAGTTGGTATCGTCAAAGTCTAACGAAAGTTGGTCGCCAACGACTGCAGTTTTTAAGTAGCCGTCGTAACAGATTTGCACGCTTACGTTAAGCCTATCAAATTCATGCACAAGCCTTTGTGCTTGCTTTATATTTTGCCCCGGACATTTATATGGGTTAACTATTATTTTGCCTTTTATTTTGCCGTTCATTTTATTCCTTATTTGCCACGCTTCCACGTTCTTGGTGTAAACAGTATAATCATTGGAAATATTTCCAGTCTGCCCGCAAGCATTACTATTGAAAGCACTATCTTAGAAAAACCGCTATAACCCGCAAAATTACCCATAGAACCTATAATGTCGTTAACCGTCGGCCCTACGTTGCCTATACAGGTAAGCGTAGCGGTAAAGTGCGTATATAGGTCGCCGTAACTATCAAGCGATAATAATAGCGAAGACACGATTACGATTGCCACCCATAAAATAAAATACGTTCTAACGTTACGTTCAACGTCACGAGCGAGTGGTTCACCTTCAAACATAACTGCGTTAACCGAGCGTGAACGCAAATTCTTTTTAATGTCTTTGGTGCTTGACTTAAACAAAATCATCAAACGAGAAACCTTTATACCGCCCCCCGTAGAGCCACCACATGCACCTATTACGGTTAAAAATAGTAGTAAACCTTTTGATAACGCAGGCCAACTATCAAAATTCGTGCTTACGAAACCGGTAGTTGATATTATTGCAGCCGTTTGAAAAGAAGAGTATCTAAGCGACGTCCAAAAACTACCTGTGATGGATAAAATATTTATCGCTATAGTTAGTATAGCAAAAAAAACTATAATCAAATAGGTTAAAAACTCTTCACTTTTCAATCCCTTGGTTGCCTTGCCAATTAAAATAAGGTAATACACGTTAAAGTTTACGCCAAACAACAACATAAATATGGTAACAACCGTTTCAACGTATACGCTGTTATAGTGCAAAATACTGTCACCGTATGCGGAAAAACCACCAGTACCAGCGGTTGAAAAGGCTGTTAGCAAACTTTCATAAAAACTCATACCACCAAAGTATAGCATAAGGGTCATAATGGTGGTAAGCGCCAAATAAATGCAGTATAATATCAAAGCGGTGTTTCTAATTTTGCTTACCAATTTACTTGCAGAAGGCCCAGGTGATTCCGCACGGAAAACGTGCATGGTATTTGCGTTTGACGGAAAGAGCGCTATTAAAAACACCAAAACACCCATACCGCCTATCCAATGTTGGAATATACGCCAAAACATTATGCTTTTGGGTAAAGAGATTTCCGTTGTAGAAAGGTTTAATATTGTGCTACCCGTGGTCGTAAAGCCTGAAACCGTTTCAAAAAAGGCACTTGGAAAATCGCTTATAAAACCGCTAATTAAATATGGCACGCAACCGACTACGGATATGAGAATCCAAACGAGCGCCACTATTACAAAGCCTTCTTTTGCATACAAAGACTTATCCCTAACTCTCATTAAGGATAACGGCGTACCAACCAAAAGCAGACCGCAAACAGGGATTAAAAAAGCGTTTACGACGTTTTCAGCGTATATATAGGCAACCAATATAGGCAAGCACATTAAAAAGGCTAGCACTATAAAGATTTTGCCAAGCATGTTTAGAATAATCTTATAGTTCATACTATTTAAATATTTGGTCGAGTTTAGAAATTTGTTTTACGCCCGTTACGACGATAACCTTATCCCCTTCTAAAATGGCGGTGTCACCACTCGGAAGAACAAATTGGTCTTCACGAACTATGCCACCTATAAGACCGTCTTTTTTCATACGCAAAGTCTTTAGGGGTTTACCAAGATGCTTAAACTGGCCATCAACCAAAAATTCCAACGCTTCCGCCTTGTCGTTTAAGCGATAATAGGTGTTTATACCTTTAGCTTCATCAGTCTTGTTTGCCCTTATAAATCTTAAAATATGGTTTGCAATGGCTATTCGTGGCGATATTACCGTATCCAAGCCAAGGTTGGTCGCCATGCTTAAAAGATTCGGGCGGTCAAGTTTAGTTATAATCTTGCCATTGTTTTTTTGCTTTGCATAAAGCGAAATCATAACGTTGCCTTCGTCAAAACCCGTTAAAGTTACGCAAGCGTCGGTATCGGCAATGCCTTCTTCATCAAGTAGACTTTGGTCAGTGCCGTCACCCAAAATTACGGTCGCCTTGGGCAAATTTTCGGCAAGTTGAGTGCAACGTGCTTCGCTACTTTCAACAATCTTTACGTCCGTCCCTTTTTTAAGAAGAGTGTCTGCAAGATAATACGTTACCATACCGCCACCGACTACGAATACGCTTTTTGCAGGACTTTTATACAACTTAATCTTTTTGCAAAATAGCGCAACGTCCTTTTCGTTGCCAATAAGGTAAATCTTGTCACCGTTATCAAGTATAAAATCGCCGTGCGGTATATAGGTCTTTTTACCCCTTACTACTAAGCCGAAAAGCACCTTACACCCCATTGCTCTCGACACGTCCATAACGGAATTGCCTGCAATTTGGTTGTCGCTTGAAATCAAAAATTCCGCCATAATGGCTTTGCCACTTGCAAAACTTTCAACGTTAAGTGCCGACGGGAAGTTTAGAACGTTATCAATTTCTTCAGCAGTTTTCTGTTCGGGGTTAAACACCATATCTAACCCCAAGTCGTTGCGAAGGTTTTCAATCTCCCTAAAATACTCAGGGTCCCTTACACGAGCAACGGCGTGCTTTGCACCAAGTTTCTTGGCAAGAACACACGCAAGTATATTAAGCTCGTCACGATTAGCGCAAGCTATAATAACGTCGGCTTGGTCTGCGCCCGCTTCCACTAAAACGTCACGCTCTAAGCCACCGCCAACTATTCCACGAACGTCGTACAAGTTAACCAAGTGTTCAACTAATTTGCCGTTGGTGTCAAGTATAGTTACGTCGTGATTCTCTCTGATAAAATGTTGTAATAGGGCTTCGCCAACCCCACCTACGCCTATAAGAATAATTTTCATAAGTTATATTATATTCCTTTAAATTGCTTTTGTCAACATTGAAGCGCTTGCTTTTCGTTTATATCTATTTAGAATAATACAGCACCTTTGGAAGTAAACTATCCATATGGCAGACTTTTTTGAGCATTGTAATTTAAATAAGATTTATAGAATACTTAGTATAATTATGGCAATTTGCTGGGGATTTTTTGCAGTGTGCCTTGTTGTTACGGGATTTTTGCGTGCCAAAGTTTACCCCGTAAAATACAAAATAGAAGTTCTGCAATATTCTAAAGAATTTAATTTACCATCGGAATTAGTTTTTTCGGTAATAAATACGGAAAGTTCTTTTAATGCAAAAGCCGTAAGTAAAGTAGGCGCAGTGGGGCTTATGCAAATAAAGCCGTCAACGGCAACGTATATTTCTGAAAAACTTAACGTTTATGATTACGATTTAACAAGCCCCGCCTTAAACGTTCGATTTGGTTGCTACTATTTAAGATATTTGCTTAATAGGTTTAAGATAACCGACACCGCACTGTGCGCATATAACGCTGGCGAAGGTACGGTTAGTAAATGGCTAAACGATAAAAGGTTTTCTTTAGACCAAAGAACGCTAATATCTATACCTTATAAAGAAACCAACGATTATATACAAAAAATTCATAAATGTTTGATAAATTATAAAAAATTGTACGGAAAATTTCTTGACAAAAGCACAAAATTTAGTTAATATATATAGGCTACGTGAGGGTGGCGGAATTGGCAGACGCGTACGTTTGAGGGGCGTATGGTTATCCGTGTGGGTTCAAGTCCCATCCTTCACACCAGAAAAACATAAATCGAACATAGTTTGGTTTATGTTTTTTTGTTTTCGCAAAGAAATTGATGGGACTTGAACGGGAGCGTTTGGAAAATATGCTTTGCTCAGCATATTTTTAGCGACCAGGCGTGATAGCAACTGCGGAGCAGGCTTGCCCTTGCTTTAGCAAGGTTGCGGAGCAAGTCCCATCCTTCACACCACGTCAGGTCAAATCGACATATTTGAAAAGCCGTGCTTTCGCACGGCTTATTTTTTTACACATAAAAAAGACTTGCATATCGACTAGTCTTTTTTTATTAATTTTAACGACGTTTTCTTCTTTCTTTTTCCAACTCGGAAAGTTCATGCATTCTGTAATCCGTTTCTTGTTGTATTATGGATTTATAAACCATATCTTCCATACAGTATATTACTATTGCTACTATCACCACTATACAACATGCGATAAATAATACTACGTATAAGACAGGCATTGCCAAGAATTCTTCTAAGGTGAAAAACATAAAATTTATCCATATAATAATCATTGGAATAATTGCAACCCCACCTATCAATATACTTAAAAGTTGCTTGCGATGACATTTGTTTAGTTCTTTTTCTAACCTATCGGCATAATCGTTATTATTTTCTAAACTTCCATCTCTGTCGTAATCAAATCTACCCATACTCTTCTCCTTTGATAGCGTATTGCTATATTTTGAATATATTATATTGCAGTTTGCTATAATTGTCAATAAAAATGGGAGAAAATATGAAAATTTTTCAAGAAAGGCTAATTGAACAACGCAAACAGTTCAAATATACTCAAAGGCAAATGGCAGAGTTTTTGCAAATGGCACAACCGTCTTACATTAGGTATGAAAACGGCAGTTCTGAGCCAACGCTTGAAAACCTTGTTAAAATAGCCGATTTGCTTGACGTTTCGGTAGACTATCTTTTAGGTAGAGATGATATTTAAATTTTAAGGTTCGCTAATTGCGAACTTTTTTTCTTTTACCAGCATTTGCGTACTTTCACATTATAAATATTTTTCTTGCTATATTCGGCAATTTATGATATCATAAATACAGTTAAATACTATTTAGGAGTATTTTTATGAAACTATTTGATATTTCAACCGACTCTACGTGCGACCTTTATGCACATGAAATTAAGGATAACGACCTTTTCTTTTTACCACTCACCTATTCACTGCAAGACAAAGACGGCAACGTTACCGAATACGTTGATAACTTTCAAAATAAAGACCAATACGTTGAGTATTTTAATAAAATTCGTGAAGGCTTAATGCCAAGAACGAGCATGAACAATCCAACTATCCATGAAGAACACTTTACGGCAATGGCGAAGTCTGGCGTTAAGGAAGCAATTCACTTTACCATAAGTTACGGCTTGTGCCGTACGGTTGACGTTGCAAGGGAAGCCGTGGAAAAGGTTAAAGAAACGTACCCTGACTTTAATTGCCTTTGCGTTGAGTGTAACACCACAACGATTGGTCAAGGCATGTTAGTTATGATAGCCGTTGACATGCGCAACCGTGGCAAGAGTTTACAGGAAACTTTTGATTACGTTGAATCTGTTAAAAGCAAAATTCAGCATTTTATTATAGTTGACAGCCTTAGCCACCTAATGCGTGGCGGAAGGATTTCGGCAACGAGTGCTATCGTTGGCGGTATGCTTAAAGTTAAGCCCATACTTACCTTTAACAAGGAAGGCAAGTTGCAAAAGTATAAGCAATCCACCGGCTTAAAACACACCATCACCACAGCCGTTAAAGAAATGGAAAACTACACCGTTAATAAAGACTACCCCACAGTTTACGTTGCACATACCGATAACGAAGAAATGGCTAAGTTTATGGAAGCACAACTTCAAGCAAACTATAAAGTACAAACGCAAGTTCGTATAGTTGGTCCGGTAATAGGTGCACACTTAGGACCGGGTGCTGTGGCATACGCTTTTATTTCTAACGAAGAAAGACCTTTATAAAGGTTTATTGATACGTAAATACTGCAAAATAATTAAAGGAAGCAAAATTTTGCTTCCTTTTTTGTTTTTTAGAAATATTGACTTTTGCAATTAGTCTTGATGAACTTTTACGGCTTTGCCCGTCTTTCTTGATTCTTCAGCGCAAAGTGCGATTAGGTGACTTTCAACGCTTGCTTCTAAAGCAGTTACTTCTTCAGCACCATTGTAAATCATATCGTAAAGAGTTTCAACAAGCACTACGTCGCCACCACCGTGGCCAAAACCCGTTTTATCTTCGTCACATAGGTCAGAGCCTTTTATAACGTAGGGCTTTTGACCAAACCTGCAAACTTCTATAATATCCTTTGCTTCATCAAAGTTAATTTGACCGTTAGTGCCACGGAAGGTTGCACGTCTGCCAGAGTCTGCCGAGAAAGCCGACATAGTAAGGTTTGCTTTAACGCCGTTAGCAAAAGTCATAGTAACCATTTGGTTGTCAACAACGGTATTGTCACAAGCAAAGACGCATCTGCCGTATAGGTTATCGGGCGAAGAATACGCCTTTCTCAACTTTTCTTCGGTGAGCGGAATATCGTAACAGCACATATTAAACGGCCATTGGTCTGCAGGGCTACCCTTTTCTTCCTTCCATCTGGTCACGTACACCCACTCGGCACTAAACGGACAAGTGTTTATATATTTACACTCAGAACATCTATCAGCAGCACCTTCGGGTTGGAATTCTTTTTTAAAGAAAGACAAGTCACCGGTAGAGAACACCGTATCACACTTAGAGCCAACGTAATATTGCAAAAGGTCTAAGTCGTGACAGCATTTTTGCATAATCATAGGCGAAGCCTTTTCATCACGACGCCAGTTGCCACGAACGAAACTGTGGCATTGATGCCAAAACGCTACTTGTTCATCCCAATCAATAATTCTAAGGTCGCCGATTTCTTTAGAATCAACCAATTCTTTGAGTTTAGTAAATACGGGCGAATACCTTAAAACGTGACAAACCAAAACTTTTTGGGGATACTTCTTTTGTGCTTCTAAAAGAGCAAGCATTTCTTCCTTTACGGGCGAAATTGGTTTCTCTAATAGAATATGATAGCCGAGTTCTAACGCTTTGATTGCGTATGCAACGTGCTCTCTATCGTGAGTGCCGACGACCAAAACGTCCGCACGCTTTTCTTTTAAAAACTCTTCAGCGTTGGTAAAACAAAGTTCCTTTGCTATTCCCCACTCTTTTTCAAAACGAGCAAGCCTGTCTGGTTTAATTTCACAAAGTGAAACTATTTTATACTTATCTGGCATTCTAAACATATGCTTGCCGTAGCAATGCCCACGTGCCCCTACGCCTAAAATTGCAACCGTACATGCTTTACTCATAAATCTTACCGCCTTTTTTAAATGTTTCAAAATCGTGCGTCATGCACCATAAATTATAATACTCAAAGTCTTTAGCGGAATAACCCTTAAGTAGTTCCCTAGACTTTTCAATCAAATAATCAAAATCGGGTTTTTGTGGCTCGCCCATCATTGTGTCAAGATTGCTATAGTAAATCTTTTTAAGCACCTTTTTGGGAAGTTTAATGCCCGTTAATTTGTTTCCTGCATAATCAAACGTATCGTCCGTCTCCAAGAAACGCTCAACCATACTTGGTCTTATGCCCGAAATCTTCACAAACTGCGCTTGGTTTTCATAGTCGAAATTATAAGTGTCCGTACCATACACAATTTTATCGGCAAACCTTATAAAAAAGTCCCTCCAATATCCCCTATCTTCGGTTATATTTACGTAGTTATTCGTGCCTGGGCAAACGTCCATTTTAGTGTTTTCAAAGGACATAAACTTTTCGGCTATCTTTCTGTCGTAAGTCATAAAACCGAAGTGGGCTAACGTGAAGTTTAGCTTTGGGTGTTTTTCCAACATTTTAATAACTTCTTCCAAAAGCCGGTTAAACGACGGAAAAGTCTCGTCAAAACAACAACCCCTTTGAAGCCAATATTCGCTTATTTGGTCTTTATGCCACATATACTCAGCGTTGGCAAGGTGCATTATGATTGGAAAATTTTCCTTTTCACAATAATCGAAGAACAAGTCGTAAACTTCGTCGTCCAAGTCATAACCCAAAATCTTATGCAAGTTAGGGTGACCTTCATACATCTTCATACCGTCGTAGCCGACCTTTCTGAACTCTTTAACTTGCCTTAAAAGGTCTTCTGCAACCGCCTTTTTGTCAGATAAATCAAGTTTATCGTACTGCAAGCCGGCATATGCGTAAGCGTTTGGTGCAAATGCACACTTAAAATACATTGCCCTTAAATTATCTATGTAATCTGTGGTTTCCAAACCGAATCTTCCAGGAACGGGGTCGCAAGGCAACGCTAGGAACGTAGCCTTTTTAACCTTGAACGCTTCAAACTCTTTCTTAAAAAGCCAGATAGATTCCCTTAGTGGAACTTTAAACCTAAAGGTATGTAAGTGCCCATCAAACTTCTTGTACATTGGGTATAAGAAAGTTAAAAACTTTCCCCTCCTTTAACTACTGTTTATTCTACTACAACTATTAAAAAAAGTAAATAACTTTTAACGCAATTTATCAATAATTTTTTAACCTTTTAAGCGTTAAATAAATCGGCTTCTACTTGTGCGCAAATTGCGTGATAAATTGGTAAGTGATATTCTTGCACTAAGTAAGTATCAAATGCGGGCGCAACTATAACTACGTCTGAAACTTTTGACAGTTTACCGCCGTCTTTACCCGTTAAGCCTATTACCTTTAAGCCGAGCGTTTTTGCAACCGACACGGCTTTAAGCACGTTGGAAGAATTGCCCGAAGTTGATATTGCAACGAACACGTCCCCCGCTTTACCAAGCGAAAACACAAGCTGAGCAAACGCCATTTCGTAACCAACGTCGTTACTAAACGCCGTCATGCCACTAATCAATGCGGTTAACGGTATTGCTTGAACGCCTTCTTGCAAAGCATCAATCTCCGTTTGCTTTAATACACCGTCAAAAAGTTTTGCCTTATCGCTATCCATTGGGCGTTTTGATATAAAACCTTTTAGAAGCTCGCCCGACATATGTTCGCTATCGGCAGCACTGCCACCGTTACCTGCTATTAAAATTTTTTTACCACTTTTATAAGCGTCTTCTATCACTTGAACGGCATCTAAGATAGCCTGTTTTTGAGTGCTCAGTTTAGGAAATCTTTCAACTAACTTTTCTACGTAATTCATTTGCTTAACTCCTTTTATTAGTCTTCGCATAGGTCGGTGGACAAATATCTGTCACCCGAATCGGGTAAAATAACCACGATAACTTTATTTTCATACTCGTCCATTTTAGCAAGTTCAACTGCGACCGATAAACTTGCGCCCGAAGATATCCCTACGAAAACGCCTTCGGTTTTAGCAATTAGCCTTGCATAATCTATTGCGTTTTTATCGGATACCGTCTTGACTAAATCAACCACGCTTGCATCGTAGTTCTTAGGTAAAAAGTTTGCGCCTATACCTTGTATGCCGTGGCTACCACTTTTACCTTGAGTTATCACGGGCGAA
The DNA here is from genome assembly GCA_045542055.1 of Christensenellaceae bacterium. Lineage (GTDB taxonomy): Bacteria > Bacillota > Clostridia > Christensenellales > Borkfalkiaceae > UBA1259. The sequence goes on from JAZQKH010000021.1 coordinate 65,709, forward strand.
CTTTCCGGCTCTACGCCGACGGTTATAATATTATGGTTTTGCTCTTTTAAAAATCGTGCCGTACCTATAAGCGTACCCGCACTACCTACGCCGGCAACCAAGCAGTCAACAGCCCCGTCGGTATCACGCCAAATCTCAAAACCCGTGGTTTGATAGTGGGCTTTTGGGTTTGCGGGGTTTACAAACTGCCCCAAAATAATACTGTTTGGGGTGGATTTTTGAATTTCTTCCGCCCTGTCTATTGCGCCCTTCATACCGAGTTTGCCGTCTGTTAACACTACGGTTGCGCCGTACGCCTTAAGAAAGGCTATACGTTCACGGCTCATACTGTTCGGCATTACTAATACTGCTTTTAAGCCAAGGCTTGCAGATAGCGACGCCAAACCTATACCAGTGTTGCCACTCGTCGGCTCTATTACCGTCCCCCCGCAAGTTATTTTGCCATTATTAAGGGCGTCCTCAAGCATTCCTAATACAGCCCTATCTTTTACGCTACCCGTAGGGTTAAAATATTCAAGCTTAGCCAAGATGCGACCTTTAAGACCTAGTTCTTTTGCCAAGTTTTTAAGTTCTAACAAGGGGGTATTACCCACCAGTTGTTTAACCGAATTATATACCTTCATCATTTTTATTAACACTTTCAATTTTTGCTTGTATTTTTCCGTTTGTAACGTCAACGATTGCATACGTTGGGTGTGAAAACGCCGTCATGTTGCCTGGGTTTACGAAGGTTACGCCGTTATATTCAATAACTTCAGCATAGTGGGTATGCCCGAACAAAACAAGTTGACAATTTTCTTCACGGGCTTTAATAGATAATGCAGTAAGCGAACTTTTAACGTGATACTTGTTGCCGTGCACTGCCATTATTTTAACGCCGTCTATGGTTAAAAATATAGGTTCGCCACCAAAGTCGCAGTTACCTTTAACTCGGTATAATTTATCGCCAATCAAGTCGGTAAAGGCGTTCATATCAACGTAGTAATCACCCAAATGAAACACGTAGTCGCACCTATCGAATAGGTGGCTTATTTGCCTAATATTATCTATCTGTCCGTGAGTATCCGAAAGGACTAAAAGTTTAGCCATTAAGTTTCTCCATAAGTGCCTTTAACGCTCTACTGCGATGGCTTATAGAATTTTTTTCTTCATCTTGGGCCACACCTAAACCCTTTTGCAAGTCATCGCTAAAAAAAATACAATCATAGCCGAACCCGTTGTTGCCTTCAGGGGCTTGCATAACCTGTCCGTGAGTTTCGCCAAGTGTTGTAATAACGTTGCCGTCCGGGGTGTAATACACCATACAGCACACGAACTTGGCACGCCTATCGGTTACGCCTTGCATGTTTTTAAGCAAAAGTTCGTTGTTATGCTCGTCAACGCCGTCGCCTGCGTACCTTGCCGAATATATACCCGGTTGACCGCCTAAGGCTTCGACTACTATACCACTATCATCCGCTAAGGCGGGCTTACCCAACCTTTCGCATACGGTTTTTGCTTTTATTAAAGCGTTCTCAAAAAAAGTTTTGCCGTTTTCTTCTATTTCAAAGTCTAAGCCGAAGTCTTTATAACCGACAACGTTATAGCCCTTTAACATTTCTTGAATTTCTTTAAGTTTACCTTTGTTGCCCGAAGCAACCACTATGGTTTTATCCACTTCTTACCCCTTAAAAATCACTTGGCTTAGTTTTACAAACTGCTCGGCAGATAAATTTTCCGCCCTATCGGTTAATTTAACGCCCGCTTCTATCAGCACGTTTTCCGCCGCCGTTCTATTGAGTTTGAAAAAATTCATTAGGTTGTTTACAAGCATCTTTCTACGGCTTGAAAACCCTGCCCTAACCACTTGACGCACCTTTTCCAAGTCAACGCCTGCGAACTTGTTGCTATCAACGTCTATCTTCACTACTGCCGAATCAACGTTTGGTGGTGGCGTAAACATTTGCCTTGGTACGTATTCGATAATATTAGCACTTCCACGAAGGTTAATCGCCACGGTAATTGCACCGTATGCGGTATTTGAAGGCGGTGCGCAAAACCTATCGGCGACTTCTTCTTGCACCATTATGATTAGCGCCTTAATTTTGGTAGACTGCTCTAAAAAACGCATTACTATTGGTGTGGTTATATAATATGGAAGGTTGGCAACCATAATATAACCGTCGCCAAGCTTATCTTCAATAGTGGCAAGGCTTTCTTTTAAAACGTCCTTAAAAACTATTTGCACGTTAGACTTGTCGCCCACCGTTTGCTCTAAAACGGGTTTTAGGCGGGTATCGATTTCGTAGCCCAATACCTTTTTGGCTTTTTTTGCAAGTTCACAAGTTAACGCACCCGCACCACAACCGATTTCTAAAACAGCCGTTTGGTCGGTTACGCCCGCCTTTTCAACTATTCGGGATAAAAGCGAAACGTCTGTTAAAAAATTTTGACCGTATTGCTTTTTAAGTTGAACGCCGTGCTTATTTAGTAAGCCTTTCAAGTTTTCCATAAATTACCTTATAATTGTTTTAATTTAGCGCATAAAGGCTAAGTTAACGTGCCATACTTAATTACGTAAAGAGAAATCTTTACAACGTCATTATACCAATGATAATTAGTTTATAGGGTAAAGCCGTAACAATTTACGGCTTTATTCTATTTTAAACTATTTAATTTTATAAAATAATCTTTTTGCGTTTGCCATTATGGTGGTTGCAAGATTAGTTAGTTCCACCCCACGAAGCTCGGAAAGTTTTGCCGTTATAACGGGTACGTTATGCGGGGTGTTACGTGTTCCCCTATACGGATGCGGTGCTAAAAAAGGACTATCCGTTTCAGTTAAAATTCTATCTTCTGGAACGAACTTAGCAACGTCTAAAATCTTGTTGGCGTTCTTAAACGTCACCGTCCCGCCAAACGAAATATAAAAACCTAAGTCTAGCAAGATTTTTGCAGTTTCACAACTGCCCGCAAAGCAGTGAAGCACACCGCCCGCCGTAAGAGTGTTCTTATACGCTTTTAGAATATCAACCACGTCTTTAGTCGCTTCACGCATATGCACGGATACGGGCAATTTTACTTTGCCTGCTAAATCTAACTGCTTAGTAAAAACGTCTATTTGCTTTTGCCTATCGTAACCTTCCCAATAAAAATCCAAACCTATCTCACCTATCGCTACGCACTTAGGGTGGTTGGAATAAGCAATTATTTGGTCAGTCTGCCCGTCGTCAAAAGCGTCAACGTCAGACGGATGAAAGCCTACGCCAAAATATATCCCTTCGTATTTTTCTGAAAGGTTTTTACCTATCTTGGCACAGTCTAAATTGCAAGCCATATCGATAGCAACCGTTACCCCTGCAAACGACGTTTGCTTAATAACGGCGTCCATATCGCTATTAAAGGCACTATCGTGAAGGTGGCAGTGTGTATCAACGAACATTAGAACACCTGACTGCCGTCTTCAATATCCTTTTCTGGCGTTAAGAAGGCAAGTTTACCTTCGGCGTTTTCGGCACAAATTATCATACCTTCAGAAACTATTCCGCAAAGTTTTGCAGGTTTAAGATTGGTTACCATAACGAGTTTTTTGCCAACCATATCTTCGGGGGCGTAAGCAAGTGCTATACCGCTTACCACCGTGCGTGTTTCTTCGCCAATCTTGACGGTAAGTTTTAATAGTTTTTTGCTCTTTTCAACCTTTTCGCAAGCAGTTACTAAAGCGACCTTTAATTCCACTTTGCTAAAATCTTCAAATTCTATTTGGGGTTTAGAAGCCTTTTCTTCTAAGGCGGGTTTTTCAGACGCTTTTTCTTTTCTTGATTCTATCATCTTTTCCACTTCTTCTAAAACGGGTTTAGGGTCAATTCTTGCAAATAAGATTTCAGGCTTTTCGGTTACTTTTGCACTGCCAAGCAACCCGAATTTATCAGCATCGTCAAACGCTCTTGCGCTTGCACCTAACATATCCAAAGTCTTTTGGCAGGTTTCGGGCATAAATGGTGCTAAAAGCGACGCACCTATCACGATGCTTTCGGTAAGGTTATATAGCACGGTTGCAAGTCTATCTTTTTTACTCTCATCCTTTGCTAATACCCAAGGCATAGTTTCGTCAATATATTTGTTCGCTCTACGGAACAAGGTGAAGATTTCGCCCATAGCGTCTGAAACCTTCCACTCGTTCATCTTGGCAAGGCATCTTGAATAGGTTGACTTAGCAACGCTAATAAGTTCTTCGTCAACGGGTTCTCTTGCGCCCTTATCTTCAACCACGCCGCCAAAATACTTGTTGCTCATCGCAATGGTTCTTGAAACTAAGTTGCCAAAAACGTTTGCCAAATCGCTGTTTATAGTATCAATAATCATTTGCCAAGAGATTAAGCCGTCGTTGTCTTGTGGCATAGCGTTTAAAACGTAATACCTTACGGCGTATTTACCAAAGAATTTTACCAAGCCGTCAGCGTAAATAACGTTGGCCTTGGACTTACTCATCTTGTCGCCTTCTTGCAACAACCAACCGTGGCCGTATACTTGCTTGGGAAGTGGCAAATCTAACGCCATTAAGAAGATTGGCCAATATATTGTGTGGAATCTGATGATATCTTTACCTATTACGTGAGTGGTGTTTTGCCAATATTCGTTATATAAAGCGTCGTGATTGCCGTCGGCATCGTAGCCTAAACCGGTAATGTAATTGGTAAGTGCGTCAAGCCACACGTAAACCACGTGCTTATCGTCAAAATCAACGGGTATGCCCCACTTGAAAGAACTTCTTGACACGCAAAGGTCTTGAAGACCAGGTTTTAAGAAGTTGTTAACCATTTCGTTCTTGCGTGATACCGGCACGATAAAGTCGGGGTGGTCTTCGTAATATTGCATTAATCTATCGGCGTACTTGCTCATCTTAAAAAAGTACGCTTCTTCTTTTGCCTTAACTACTTCTCTGCCACAGTCGGGGCATTTGCCGTCTATAAGTTGACTGTCCGTCCAAAAAGATTCGCAAGGCGTGCAATAAGAACCCTCGTAAGCACCCTTATAAATATCGCCCTTTTCGTAAAGTTTTTTGAATATCTTTTGAACTTGCGCTTGGTGATATGGGTCGGTGGTACGAATAAACTTATCGTAAGAAACGCCCACTTGCGCCCAAATATCTTTTATAATATCGGCAACGCCGTCAACGAATTGCTTGGGTGTAGTGCCTGCATTTTTTGCCTTTTCTTCTATTTTTTGACCGTGTTCGTCAGTACCCGTTTGAAAACGCACGTCGTAACCTTCCAAACGGCGAAACCTTGCCATACTGTCGGTTAAAATTGCTTCGTAGGTGTTGCCTATATGGGGTTTACCTGAAGTGTATGCGATTGCGGTTGTAATATAATATTTGCCTTTCACAGAGTATACCTCTCTACTATAATATTCCTTATATATTTTAACACAATTTTATTTCATATTCAACAATATTACGGCATAAAGTTTTTATATGAACGTAATTTTCGGTTTACTTTTAACACTTTCAACCTTTCTTCTAATATTTTCTAGCCCAGACGCCGTACTTTCAGCTATGCTTTCGGGTGGCGAAAAGGCACTTTCTTTATCCGTTAAGATGGTCGTAGTATACGCCGTGTGGCTAGGCATATTTGAACTTTTAGAACGCAGTGGCTTAGCAAAAAAAATAGCAAGGCTTCTTAGGCCTTGCAATAGGTTTTTATTCGGCGAATTACCCGATACTGCAAACGACTATATGTCGCTTAACATTTCGGCTAATCTTTTAGGTATGAGTGGTGCAACCACGCCTATGGGCATTAAGTCGGTGCAAGAATTAGAAAAATTTCCAAACACCGAATACGCCATAACGATGTTTTTCGTTATAAACGCTACGAGCGTTCAAGTTATACCGTCGTCGGTATTGGCACTCAGAACGAGTATGGGCTCAGCATCGCCGTCGGATATTATTTTGCCAACCATATTGGCAACTCTGCTTTCAACCGTTATAGGCGTGTTGCTAGTTAAAATCTTCGTAAAAAGGAAGGGTTAAAATGTCCAAGTATTTTATACCCGTTTTATTCTTTATAATTTTAATCTTTTCGTTCGTTAAAAAGGTCAAGCCGTACGACGCTTTTACGCACGGCGCCAAGTCGGCTATACCGTTTGCAACGTCGGTTTTCCCCTACCTTGTAAGCATATTCGTTATGACCGAACTTTTTGAAATTAGTGGAATTTCCAACCACGTTACCAACTTATTATCCCCCGTTTTAGGAGTGTTCGGAATACCAAAAGAATTAACCAAACTCGTACTAATAAAGCCTTTTTCGGGAAACGGGTCACTTGCACTGCTTACTGAAATTTTTACTAAGTACGGCGTGGATAGTTATCTATCAAGATGTGCTTGCGTAATATACGGTAGCAGTGAAACGGTTTTTTATATCGCTGCCGTATATTTTGCGGGCGCTAAAACAAAAAAACTTATGACGCCAATCGTAATTTCACTTATAGCGTCCTTTTTTTCTTGCACGTTTGCCTGCTTTATTTGTAAAATTATGTAATGGGCAGACTTTTGACAAAATAAGGTAACAACCTACCTTTTTCTATCTATATCTTCCCTTGCTTAATAGTATAATTTTGCTTACCTTAAAAGGAGATTTTATGAAAAAGACGGTTTTATTACTTATCTTTTGCCTGCTTTTTTGCGTTTGCAAGCCCACAGCCATAACGGTTAACGCCGACACGACTGCAAGCGAATATTTGCGGGTTATAGATAATTCAACCCCGATTTATCGTGATAAGAACGGGCAAGATTTTTTGTTTTATCTGCCCTATTCTTATTACGTTAAGGTAATTGAAGAATATTCTACGTTACTTCACGTAGAATGCTTTGGCGGTCAAAACGCACCCTTGATAGACGGATACGTACCTAAGGATAAACTATTAAGCGAGCCTTCACCTACAAGGCTACCCTACCTTGACTGCACGGTAACAACCTTTTCAGCCACCGTGCTATACCAAGACGCCCTTTGCACTAAACCACTAAGGCTTATATTTGCCGACCGAACGCTTGGCTATTATGGAAGCGTTGGTGAAGACACCTTCATTTACTTCGTTTGCTATATGGGCGACACGGGGTACGTAAAAGAAGATACTTTAACCCCCTTTCAAGTGCCCGTTCACCCCGACCCCATCACACAAGAAAGTGTCCCCCTACCTGACGATAAACAAAATTTAACCACAAACGTAGCACCCAACTATAACGGACTAAAACTTGCAATAATTGTTTGCCTACTTATGGCAGGCGTAATTGCCCTATTTTCCGTTATCAAACGGAAACCTAACGCTAACACGTGCGTAACCCTTTGCGAAGAGGACGACTATTAGTTTTAAGCAATCTCTTCTAAAGAAAAACACTCTTTAAGGGTGTTTTTTTCTTGCTCGGTAAAAGTTTTAGTAGTTAGTATTTTCTGAATTTCTGCGGCGGTTTGTGTAAGTTTCTTATCTAACGGCTTATTCTTTTTAGCCTTTTCTTCAAGCTCGTTAACACGCTTTAACATTTCCTTAAAAAAATCAATGGCTAAATACTTTTCTTGGTAAACGGTATCCGTTACCCCTTCCTTTTCAAGAAGATTTGCAACCTTTTCTGCAAGTTTAACTTGCTTTCTAAAATAATTCCTACTTGAAGTGTCAAAGTTGTCGTACACTTCTTTTGGCATCTTCTTAAAATATTTATAATCCAAATAAAGCATCTCTTCGTTAGATAGCTTAAGAATAATCTTTTTCATCACAAGCCATAAAAGCAATACGCTCTTTTTTTGTTCGGTAAGGCTTAAAATCTCTTCACATTGAAAAATGCAAGGCGAATAATTGGTCATAGAATTTAAGGCTTTACGTTCAACCGACTGGTCGAATTGTTCGGCTAAATCAGATAAATGCGGGTAACTATATAACACACTTTTAGCATATAAAACGTTCATAAAAAAATCTCTCCAAGTAAATTTGCTTTCCGAAAAACACCCTAATTATAAATACCTTATCCACAACAGTCAATATCTTTATGTCCTTTTTTGTTCAAAAATAAATATTTTTGTACAATATTGTATTTTTTTGTCATATCGATATTGAAGTTCAACCCCTGGTGACGTATTCTTTAGTGTTAAAACGAACATTTGTTTGTTGTACGTGTATTATATCCTTGCAATACTGACAGTATCTGTCATATTTATTATTATTTTTGTATATTTTTATCCCATTAAAGTGCTTATTAGATTTTTTTATATTTTTAATATAAAAAATTTATTTTTGTAATGACAAAGTTTCATTTATGTGATAAAATAATAAATATGAAAAAGTTATGTTCTTTTAAAAACCTTATATATACCCTACTTTTGACGGCGTGCTTTAGTTTCGCAATGTTTGGCTTTTCATCTCTTCAACACGTTAGTGCCCAAACTAACAAACAAACGTTGTTTGTCCCGTCGTCAAACGCCCAACAGTTTGACTTTACCACCTATTCGCCAAAAGATGCGGTGGCTTTTAACGGTGGCTTTGCTCTTATTCGTGAAGACCAAACGCTTTGGGTATACACTAATGCCGACGGATACGTTCAATACGACAAGCTCGTTCGTGGCAACCCCACACTTATGAAGCCGACTGAAGATAACCACTTAATTTATTCAGACGACACTGCGCTTTTCGTTATCGACCTTAGCGACCTATCCAAAGACCCTGTTGAAATTCAGTTTGCTGGAAGCCAAATTCTATGCACTTATTTTGACTTTAACGGAAGCCACTTAGTTACAATAAACGGCACGAGCGTTATGCTTTACACTTTAGACGGAAGTGTTGCAACCCAGGCTGTTCCTATTGAAAACAACGCCGACACTCTTACCCCCATTTGTATTGACACCTTAAACAACGTATACTTAGTTAAGAATAGTAATATTCACTACTACAACTTGGCAAACAAGGTTTTAGAACCTATTTATGGTTTTGCTAGCAAGCCTTCCGTTTTGGTTGCACACGGTAAATACGCTTACTTCACCGAAGGCACGCAAATTAAAAGGCTTTCACCCGATAAACAGGTTAGCACCTTAACCCCACCCGTAGACAATAAGTTTGAACTTGGTAACCTTGCTTCGCCTACAAAGATTTCTTTTTACGGTGAGAACGTGCTCGTTTGCGACTCTATAATAGGTGCTGTTCAAGAGTTTAGCATTAACGGCAACGCTTTAGAATTTACAGGTTTTGCAATAGCGAAAAACAAAACGGCTTTTAATAGAATTGACGTTTCTGCAACAGAAGTTGATAGATATAAAAATTATATTGCAGTACTTAGCGCCAATAGGGTTATGATTATAAATGCAGGCAGTGATTACGACTATTTTTCAAGAGAAACTTACGTTAACCTTTTTGAAGAAGACTTTAACGGCAATATGCCAAAAGGTATCGCTCTTGGCGACAGGCAACTCGTTACCTTTACTAGCCAGTCGGTAAAACTTTATGATTTTTCCACCAAAACACCTGCGTTTAGTAAAGATTATGCGGTTGACGGTACTATTACGGACGTTTGCTATCAAAGTGGTTACTTTTATCTTTTAGCAAACTATTCAGACTCTACTAGCAAGGTTTATAAGTTCACGGCAAGCGATATGCTTAAAACAGATTTTGCCGTAACCCAACATCAAGTAAGCGAGCAAGTATATTCGGCAACTTCGGCACACCAATTTAATATCGCAGTAAACGTTTTTGGCAAGATTTACACCCAAGGAACTACTACTAAAAAAATCGTTAGCGACCTGGTCGGCAACTTCTATACCTTAAATAGCGACGGCATATACCTTTATAACCCCACCACCCAATCAACTGAGTTGGTTAAGACGGTTGATGGCGTAAACTCTTTAACGTTGGGTTTTGATAAGCAAGTTTGTTATATGCTTAAATCTGCAGACGAGCAACTTTTAGCTTGCTACGACTTGGGCAATAAGGCTATAGACGCTATAACGCTTCCTGCAGACTATAAAACCTATTCCGACACGACCGACGGCAACCTTACGGCATACACGGTAGACGGTGGCAACGTATACGTTGTTGGCACAACCGGTGACACGCTAAGCTTTATCGATTTGGCAAGTGCAGAAAAGCATTACTTGTACGTATGCTCTATTGACGAACTTAACCTTAACGTTTTAGTTGCCCAAAAAGGTATAGTATTGGTTGATAAAGACGCACTTACCGAGCATAGCCTTAACCAACAACAAATAACCAAAACGGCGTACGTTACGACGGGCGTTAACGGATATTACTTCCCAATCATTACAAGGGAAGATGGTTATACGCTAAAGAATCTTTCTTCACTTGAAAACGTTAGGCTTACAAAGGGCGACACCATTGAAACGATTAGCAAAATAGAATTTTTAGACATAGAATACTACCTTGCGACCTTTACGGTTAACGGCACTACCCATAAAGGTTTCGTTCCGGTAAACTTTACGACCCTTACCCCCATAAGCATTTCTAACTTTACTGAATACACTTATGAAAAGAGTCAAAATGCAGACGTATTCGCTGACGACGGTTTAACGAATAAAATCGCCCAATTGCAAAAAGGCGACTTGATTAGGGTATTTAGCAACAATGACAAAATAGTTAAAATTCAATATCTTAAAGACGGAGTTTGGACGGACGGATATATAAGCGCAAAAGCAATTCAGTCACCCAATAAAGCTATAAGAAACGTTTTAATTGTGCTTGCAACACTTGCTTGTGTTTGCGGTTCAACAACCTACTTTTTGATAAGAAAGAAACAAAAATAATATTTAACACATAAAAAGCCCGATGCTATCGCATCGGGCTTAACTTTTTATTCATACTAATCCTTTATATGTTCTACTACGTCTTCTATATTGCAATCTAAAAAATTGCAAATTCTATCAAGAGTTTTCATTTCAACGTTTTCGTTTGCCTTTAATCTTCGAACGGTTTTACTATCAATAACGCACTCTTCCCTTAATTTATACGTTGAAACCCCTTTTCTTTTCATAGTAGCGAATAATTTATCAAATTTAAACATTTTTTCCTCCATCTATTGACATATTATATTATGGGGGTTATAATCTTATTTATTAAGGGGATATAATCCCCATACAGTATAAAATGAGGAATTTTTATGGATATTTGGAAAAAACTTTTAATAAGTGGACTACAGAACGAGGATATTTCCATTTCATTTAACGATGAAAAAATTATTAAAGACTTAATACTAGACGAGTGCTACAAATTATTAGTAAGTATTAAAAGAATTATTGACAACGACTCTTTTGATGATAAAACTTGCTTTTGCTTAATAGAAAAAACTATTCACGAATTTGAAAAACTTAATATTCACTGCTACCGACACGATTATTAAAAAAACCCGCCTTTACGGTGGGTTTTATTTTTATTAATTTTCTACGTATGTTTGTTCAATATTATCGTAAGTACCAAATCCCATTAGTTCAAATTCTTCGTCTACGTCGAAGTTTTCTGCATTTTCATATGCACAAAGCTTGCTGATTGATACTTCGTATGCGGTCATAATCTTTATGCTATCGTCTTCTAAACGCTTTTGGTATTCCCTGCTTTGTATTCTTCCACTTATAGCAATCTTTTCGCCTACGGCAAGATTTTTGGCAAAGCGTGCGTTTCTGCCCCACGCTATACACGGAATATAGTCAGATTTATTATAAGAACGGTTTACCGCAATTAGAATATCGGCAATTTCTCTATTAAAGGGCGTCGTTCTATACACGGGTGGTTTGCAAACGTAACCGGAAAGCACTATTGTGTTTGGGTTCTTAATTTGTGGCGCTTGCAAAATCTCTCTAACAAAAACAGTTAGCATTAGTTTACTTTTGCCGTCTACGAGTTTATTATAACTTCTAAACTGTCCGAAAGCGTTAAGCGTTACGCCTACTTTTAACTGGTTTGCATTTATCAGTCTTTCAGAAACGGTTACGGGTAATACGTCGCCCTGCCCCGATAAACGTTTAACAAGTACGCTCATTTCATAAAACCCTTCGCCGTAAACTTCGTGCGAAAATTCCGCTTCGGTTAAGATTTCCCCACTGATAAAAACCTTGTTGTTTTTCTCTGTTAAATTGTTCATATATATTTCCTCCAAACGAATTTCATAAGAATTTTATTTAACTACCTAAACCCTGTTGCCCGCCGTCAGGTAACATTTGGTAGTTATCTTTATAAATAAGCTCGCCAATCGGCACGAATTTATAGCCCATACTTTTAAGCGTTTTAATTATAGTTGGAAGTGCTTCCGCCGTGTGCAAGCCTTGATTGTGAAATAGCACGATAGACCCGTTTTTAACCTTTTTGGTTACCCTATTTACAATTTCTTTTGCCGATAAATCTTTCCAATCTAAACTATCCACGTCCCATTGTATAGTGTATAAACCTAAACTTTCAGCAGTTTCAATCAAACGGTCGTTATAATCTCCGTAGGGCGGTCTAAAAAGCGTAGGTGCAACACCCGTAACTTCTTCTATAACCTTGCAAGAAGTGGTTAGTTCTAAAGTTATTTGCTGCTTACTTAGTTTACTCATATATGGGTGGGTCGCTGAGTGAGTGCCAATTTCGTGCCCCATATCTGCTATCTTTTTAAGATAGTCAGCGTTCTTTTTAGCCCAAAACTCTACGGTAAAGAAGGTGCATTTAACGTCTTCGCTTTTCATAGTATCAAGTAGGCTATCGGTATAATCCGTACCCCAAGCACAATCGAAAGATATCGCCACCAACTTTTCTTCCGTTTTAACGTAATATATAGGCAAGCGTTTCAATGGCTTGTTGTAAAACACGGCGTACGCACCCGTTACCGAAAATAGACATATAAGCACGCTAAAAAGCACAACCACTGCCGTAACTTTTATTAGCGTTTTCTTTTTTAGGAAAGTAAAATACATTCTACTCCTTTCTTAATGGAAAATTTTATCGGGTTTTAATATTTTATAGAGAATTTTGTCAAACAAAATGCCAATATAAAAACCACCTATTTAAAGATATTGCTTTAAAGGTGGCTTTATGTTTAACCAATCGATTTATTTAAAAAATTGCACCTACCTTTTGGTAGATGCAATCATTCTATTAAAGTTTGTTTCTAATAATTTTACCGCTTGTAGTTTTGGGAAGTTCGTCACGGAATACTACTATTCTTGGATATTTGTAGGGTGCGGTACGCTCTTTAACGTAGCGTTGGATTTCCTTCTTTAGCTCTTCGGTAGGCTCAGTACCCTTAACGAGCACTATACTTGCCTTAACTACTTGACCACGAACTTCATCAGGTTCGGCAGACACGCCACACTCCAAAACGTACGGCAATTCCATAATAACCGATTCGATTTCAAACGGTCCGATACGATAACCAGACGACTTAATAACGTCGTCAACACGACCTACGTACCAATAGAAGCCGTCTTCATCACGCCAAGCGGTATCGCCCGTGTGATAATATCCGTCGTGCCAAACGGCGTCCGTCTTTTCTTTATCTAAATAATAGCCGGTAAACAAGCCACAAGGTGCGCCGTTAGATACGTTAACTACTATTTCACCAACTTCGCCGACAGCAACCGACTTGCCTTCTGCGTCAACTAAGTCGATATCATAAATAGGTGCAGGCTTACCCATAGAACCTATCTTATGCGGTACGCCCGCAAGGTTACCTATAAGCATAGTGCCTTCAGTTTGACCAAAGCCTTCCCTTATTTGCAAGCCGGTAAGCTTTTCAAACTGACGGTATACTTCAGGGTTAAGTGCTTCGCCCGCAGTAGTCATATTCTTTACTGATGACAAATCGTATTTACTTATATCTTGCTTAATCATCATTCTAAGCATAGTGGGTGGCGCACAGAAACTTGTAATCTTATACTCAGCAAACATGGGCAATATTTCGCTTGCGTCAAACCTATCAAAGTCGTATACGAAGGTTGCACCTTCACAAAGCCATTGACCGTATAATTTGCCCCACATAGCTTTTGCCCAACCGGTATCTGAAATGGTGTAGTGTAAACCTTCAGGGTCGACTGCGTGCCAGTATTTTGCCGTGTGGAAGTGCCCTAACGGATACTTGTGATTATGAACGGCAATCTTCGGATATCCCGACGTTCCAGACGTAAAATACATCATCATTGGGTCATCGCCACAGGGTGAATTCTCGTCCCTATTAAAGTGAGTGGAGAACATCGTGTATTCTTCATTAAAGTCACGCCAACCGTCACGCTTGCCGTTAACTAATATTTTATGCTTTAACCCGTCGTAATCTTTGCAAGCAAGGTCAACTTGGTTTGCTACGCCGTCGTCTGCCGTGCAGAGAATTGCGCTAATGCCTGCTGACTTGAAACGATATTCAAAGTCGTGTTCTAAAAGTTGGTTAGGTGCAGGTATTGCTATTGCGCCAAGTTTGTTTAAGCCAAGTATTGCAAACCAGAATTGGTAGTGACGTTTTAATACGAGCATAACCTTGTCACCCTTTTTAATGCCGAGCGACTTAAAATAGTTTGCGCAACGTGCGGACTGCTTTTTCATATCCGAAAAAGTGAACGGCGTTGCCTTTTTATTTTTGTCAACGTACATCATTGCAAGTTTATCGGGCTCTGCTTTTGCCAAACCGTCAACCAAGTCAAATGCAAAGTTGAACTTATCAGCATTTTTGAATTTAATACTCAGTGGATAGCCCTTTTCATCTTCAGTAACGTCAATAAACTTTTTATAAATACGGTCTTTTTTATCGATTTTACGAACGTCATCAGCAGTTTTTACTTCGGTAGATTCGGCAATTTCCGGTATAGTTTCACCCGTGGGATTTAATACGATAGCGTAAAAATAGCAGTCCTGTCCGCCAACTGCGGTCATGCCGTGCGGGGTTGAAGAGTTGTAATAAATACTATCGCCCTCGGACAAAATTTCTTTATGCTTACCAACTTGAACTAAAAGCTTACCTTTAATAACGATATCACACTCTTGACCGGCGTGAGTGGTTAATTCCAACCCTTTCTTTTCAGCGTCGGGGTCAAACTTACCGTGAACGTATAGTGGCTCGGCAATCTTATTGCCAAATGCCGTTGCAAGATTATAATAGGTCATGCCGTGGGCGTTAGAAATCTCTTGCCCTTCGCCCTTGCGGGTTACCGTGTAAGATTTAAGCAAGGGACTATAACCTTCTATAATATCGGTAACGTCAACTTTTAAAAGATTTGCACAACGATAAATAAAGGCGAAGTTTAAATCCTTTTCACCCTTTTCGCAAGCGATATATTCGTCAACGGTTACACCCGTCTTTTCCGCCATATACGCACAGTCAAGACCTTCGATTTCACGAAGTTCTTTTATACGGCCTGCCATCTGCTTAATTTTTAGCGATAAATCTTGAAAATCTTTCATTTTAGCCTTCCTTTCGGGACAAAAAAACCGCCCCAAAGTATTACTTTGAGACGGGTTAAGTTCTACCCGCGGTACCACTCAAATTGCGTATCCGCCACTCTTGGAATCTATCAATTCCTATTCGTTAACGCAGAAATCACGGAAAGGTTCTACTTGCCCTTAAAATAGGCTTTCTTCCTTTCGGCTCGGAAACTACATCAATTTACCGCCCCTATCGGCTTACACCAAACGCCGACTCTCTACAAGGTTAAAGTAAAAAGAACTTTTCTTCAACGCCTTTAAAATTATTTTTAAATTTATATTTGAATTATATCATAGCAAAAAAGTTATTGTCAACTAAATTAGCCACCTTTTGTTCGCTTTACGCTTAGAATACCGGTATCGGCCCGAAAATCAAGCACAGCAACGCAAACATCAACGGTATTGTTAAAACACAAATAGTGTGGGATATAAGTGTCATCGAAGCACCGGTTGAAGGGTCACCACCATACGCTTCGGGGAAAACAATAGTATTCATACCAAGTGGCATTGCCACAGCAAAGAACAACAAGAATAGTATATCGTTATTTATGTTCGCACCGAAAACCACGTTTATTAATTCTTTTGCACCGTAAATTATTGCCAAAATTAATGCGGGCAAAATAATCAAACGGAATATGCTTGCAACGTATACCTTTTTCTTTTTTAACATTGCTGGCAAACTAAATCTTGCAACGGTTATGCCCGCCAAAAGCATTGCACACGGGCCCATACAACCGCTAAGCATATCTAAAACATTAACGATAAATTCGCATTGTGGAGCAGAATATATTACCCCTCCTAAAGTAGTAATACCTATAATCATACCAACCAGCATACCTATCATAGGCGGATTTAAAAGTCTTTTAAGCGTTCCTTTCAAATCCTTTTTGCCGGGAATTAAACCACTTACGCCCCAAGATAAACATAAAATACCTATTGGAAGGGTAATCATTTTATAATAGAAGAAGCCAGGGCTAAGAGCACCGCCAAAAAGCATCATAACTATAGGGTCGCCAACGTACCCGTAATTTGCAAACGCTAGAGCATAGCGATAGACTTTTCGTTCATAATTATCTTCTTTAACAAAAAATCTAGCGAGTAGTATTGCAACAACTATGCCAATCACTACTGCAAGCAATCCGAAAAGTATGTTTATCCAATATTTACCTATATTCTCAGCAGTAAAGTTTTTTGTCATAGAAGAAATGTTTAATGCCACGCAAAAAACGGACGTTTCAAGTTTTGCAATTACTTTACTGGCTTCATCACCAATTATACCAAGTTTTCTAATCAAATATCCAATTGCAATGCACGTAAACAAGGTAAGCATCGGGGTTAGCGTTGCTAAAAAAGTTTGCCACATAACTAAACTCCTTTCCGTAACATTTTAGCACTTTGGGTTTTATAAGGCAAGCAAATAGTAATACGTATATTAAATAATTTACCATACTTTTTTAGCCCTATTTAAATGCCCGTGGGTATACCCACGGGCATTTAATATAGACTAATTAACGTCTATTAGGTTTGTTTTATTACGCTCTACTCCACTCACAATCAACAAAGCCCCAAGTCAAGTATTCTAAGCCGTCGCTATTCTGTAAACTCTTCATTTCAAAGGTTACAACCTTTTGGGTAGTTTCAATCTTGATTGAGCCGTCGCCTAATTCAATTTGTTTTTCTTCAACGACCGTAGCAGTTAACGTCCAGCCGTCAAGCACTTCAAAATTGATTTCAGTTAAATACCTACTGCCTAAGAAGGCATTTTTGCTGATAGTCTTAACAGAACTTGAAATTGTAAACGAAGTATCGTATTTACCTATTGCGTATTGTACGAGTGCCGTTCCGTCAAATGAATACAAGTTGCCGTCTATTGCCTTAAAGTTTTGGCTGTGTTCCGCAACGTTATATCTTTGTACGCTAACGAGATTTATAAACGCACCTTCACCGATAAACTTAACGCCTTCACCGATATAAACGATTCTTATGCCCTTACAGTTTGCCAATGCACCACTTCCGATAATAGCACACTTATCTTCCACGTAAGCGTGGTCAATATCCTTAGAAGTCGTGCCGTACAAGTATAGATATGGATTATCTGCACTGCCTAAATAGGTTAAGCCGTCTTCTACAGTTACGTTTAACTTATCACAACCGGCAAACACGTTCTTACCAACGTAGTTTAGCGTGTTGGGAAGTTGAACGTTTTCAAGTGAAGTACACCCTGCAAACGCTTGATTACCAATACTTTCAACACCTTCGGCAATGACTACTGACTTAAGGTTGGTTAGATTGCTAAATGCTTCCGCATAGATTTCTTGACCAGCTAAGATGGTTATACGTTCAACACTATTTAAGTTGACGAACTTAAACACATTAATTGGTGCGCTCAAATTCTTAACGACGTTTACGTTAGCAAACGCTCTGTTTGCAATAACTTTAACGCTTGGGTTAATCGTGTAGGTAGTAAGGCAATCGCTAGTTACTTCTATTAGCGCATAGTAAGCATTGTTTTCAGTTCCTAAATACTTTGCGTTGCCGTATTCAGTATACTTAATACTACCAGCACCTGCAAATGCATTAGGTCTAATATTTACTATCGTTTCGGTTAAATATACGTCGGTAAGCATACCACAGTTGGTAAACGCATTGTCGTTAATGGTCGTAATCTTCTTGCCGAATACCACTTGCTTCAAGTTTACGCAATCAGCAAACGTATCTGAAACAATCTCAGTGAGTGCGTCGCCCATAACAACCTTTTCAAGAGCCGAACAATTTGCAAACACGCTCGTACCCATACTTGTTACGCCGTTGCCGATAGCAACGAAAGTAAGAGATGAGCAACCTGCAAACGCTTTAGCACCAATAGTGGTTACGCTATTACCAAAGGTAACGTTATTTAAGGCTACGCAACGGCTAAACGCTTGTTCGCCAATACATTCAACCTTACCACCAATTGTAATCTCCTTTAACGAACTACATTCGCTAAACGCCCTATCACCTATCGCTGTTACGTTCAAGCCGATAATTACGCTTTCAAGCAAGTTGCATCCCGCAAATGCGTCGTCTTCAATTGAAGTTACCTTATACGCCTTGCCGTTATACGTTACGTTGGAAAGGATTATGCAAGACTTAGTGGTCACCGACTGCTTAATAACGGTTGCAACGCCGTCTTTAATCATATACTTAACGCCGTTAACCATCAAGTAAACGTTTCCGTCGTCAGCCACGCCGTTGGTATCGCTGTTCCAAACAACCGGACGGTGTGCAAAGTTCCAATTTGCGTTCCAGCCATCCCCTGCCGATGCACCCTTACAGTATATAGTAAGTGACGGGCAGTTTTGGAATAAGCCACCTTCAACGGTAGTCAAGTTTGCACCAAGATATGCCGTTTGTAAACCGTGGCAATCAAGGAATGCGCCGTAGCCCAACGTGGTCACGCTATCCGGCAACGTTAAGGTTGAAAGCATATGCATACCAGCAAACGCTCTTTGACCTATCGTAGTTACGTTGTTACCTAAGTTTAAGGTTGAAACGCTTAAGCAGTTAGCAAACGCATAGTCGCCAACGGTTATCACGCTATCAGTTAAGATTATCTTTTCTAAACTGTTGCAACCTGCGAAAGCAAAGTTTGATACGTTAGTTACGTTAATGGTTGCTTGGGTTAGTAATTGACCCTTAATATAGAAATTTGCGTTACCTGCGTGTAATGGGTTAGAAGTGCTTACAGCAAAGTTTATGGTTGCCCACTTATCAACATCGCCAAGGAAGGTTACCTTAGCCACGTTATTATCGCCTGCAAATGCGAATTTTTCAATAGTGGTAACGCCACTGCCGATTATTACGTTTGAAAGCTTACTGCAACCAGCAAAACTGTATTCGCCGATAGTTGATAAACCGTTGCCGAGTTTTAGACCAACGATATTTGAACAGTTATAGAAAGCATAGCTTCCGATTGCCGTTACGCTATCGGGTATAATTAAACTCTTTAGTGCAGAGCAGTTATAGAATGCACTATCGCCTATAGCAACAATGGTATTAGGAATTGTAAGCGCAGTAATGCTTAAACAGTTATAGAAGGCTTGGTTTCCTATTGAAGTTGCCTTGCCAAGTTTAACGTTATATAGTGCAGAGCAGTTATAGAATGCCATATCGCTTATATAAGTGTTTGCACCGGTTACGGTTAGCGAGGTTAATTCATAACAGAAAGCAAATGCACTATCGCCAAGCGAAGACAAGTTTTCAGGAAGCGTTACTTGTGCAAGTTTTACACAACCGTTAAATGCACTTGCGCCTATCGTTGTTAAGCCCGTGCCGAAGTTCACTTCAGTAAGTGCAACGTCGCCGTAGAACGCCTTATCACCAATAACGCTTACGTTATCTGGAATATCCACTTGTTTTAATGCGAAGCAGTATGCAAATGCGTTGTCACCGATTTCAGTAAGAGCACCACCGAATTTAACACCTATCAAGTTCCCACAACCGTAGAATGCACTATCGCCGATAGTGGTTACACTGCTCGTTATTGACACGCCCGTAAGGTTCATACAGTTATAGAACGCCTTATCACCGATAGAGGTTACACCTGCGGGAACGCTAAAGAAAGCGTTTTTACTACCAACGGCGTATTGAACCAACGCCTTTCCGTCAATGGTATACAAGTTACCATCTATGCTCTTAAAAGCAGTATTGCCTTGTGCAACGGTTATGTTTTCTAATAAAACACTATCAGCGAACGCTCCGCCGTAAATGGTGGTTACACTTGCGGGTATAATAACTTGTTTAATTGCTTTAGCGTTAAATGCGTTTGCACTAATGGTTGTTACAGGCAAGCCTTGATAGGTTGACGCTATTGTTACTACGTCCGCCTTACCCGTATAACCAGTTACGCTTGCGTAATTAGTATATGCTGTATAAACTACGCCGTTTGTACCCGTACCTGAAATTCCACAAGTAGAACACAAACCGGTAGTTGAATCAAAGCTGTGTTCTGCGTAATCGATAACTTGGTCGCAACAAAGTGCTTGCTTCCAGTGGTGAGTGTCATTTGCAGACCATTTATCTGAATAGGTGTGGCCTAACGCTTCGCCAAAATTCTGCTCACACAAGTAGCAGTATGCACTTTCCGTGCAAGTTGCGTTAGTGCCGTAGTGTTTTTCGACCTTAATTCTATCGTCACAGTTTGCACAAGCGTACCAGTGATATTCTTGGTCGTAGCCAAGCACGCTAAAGTCGTGTTCGCCAATCGTACCGTAAACGGCGTTACATACTTCACAAACGGTCTTGCTGTCGCAAGAGTTGTGACCTATATGTTCTTCTGTAACGGTATCACCGTCAAGCCTACATACCTTAGTATGTGTGCCGTCGCCGTTATCGGTTACACTGTAATAGTGTCCAAGAGCCGAACCTACGTCTACTATGGTATCTGTTAACCCACAACCACAATCGCAGTATGCCGTCTTAGTGCCGTCAGTCGTACAGGTTGCATCGTCGTTAGAAATATAGTTGCTAAAGGTATGACCCGCTTTACCGAATATTAATTTGCCTTCTACAACCGACCAAACGTCCGAAGTAAAGCCGGCATAGATAGAACTATCAGAGTTGTAAGCGTCAATCATCTTAGTAAGCGTGGTATATCTTGCAGTATTAGTTGCTATTGCATAAGTATATTCACTGTAATCTGAAACGGTTGCCAAGTTGGTGGTTAGGCTATACGCCTTAACGCCTTTGCCACTTGGAACAACGCCGTCTACCGTTCCCGCTTCCGTTCTTGGAATATAATATGAATAACTTGATTCTGAGTGACGACCCACGTTAATCGGGTATGCAGAAACGAAAATCACGTTGTTCATTGCAGGATTTACAACCGTAGTGGTTTGAGTGCCGTAATCTTGGTTGTCTTCGCCAATTGCTTCGTTACCATAGCCAATTGATTGAGCGTAGTATTCAATTAGAACGTTGGTGTAAGATGAAGCCGAGTCGGCACTTCCAATAATAGAAGTTGCGGTATCGGTATACCTATAAAGGTTTTCAACCTTAGCCCCAAAGCCTAACGTAGCAAGTTTACTGCTATTTATTAAGCCTAAGTTCTTAATAGTACCGCCACGGATAAAGCCGAATATACCGTCTGCATTAGTAACGAAGTTGCTAATGGTGTGACCGTTACCATCGAACGTACCTGAGAAGCCACGCACGCCATATGTGGTGTTGTAATTGTTGTAAGAAGACCAAACGTTTGCGTAACTTGCGTTCCAAGTACCAGTTTCACCGTTTGCCTTATACCATCTTGCCGAGTTACCGCTTGAGTATACTATTGCACCGATATCTGCCGAGCCCGAAATCATATGCGGTGCTTCCGTCGTTCCATAGGTTGCAGTTTGGGCGTCTATATCTTTAGCAAGCATATAGTAGCCGTTCCAATTAAATTGACCTTGAGAGATTGCCACTTTACCAAAAGTAACTGCATTTGCTGCAGAAGGTGTTGACACATCTCCAGTTAGAGTTGAAGCGTCGAAATCGCCTTTATAGGTAAAGTACTTAAAGTCTTCTGCTTCATCGATTACTAAGGTTGCAACCTTAACGTACATAGTAACGCTTAAACCGTTTGAAAGGGTTACTACGATGTTGGTTTCAACAAGTTGGTTGGTGTTGTTTGAAAGGTTGGTTATCAGACCGTTACTATAAACGCTGTTGCCGTTTGAATCAATTGCACCCGTCACGTTAACACCGTTAATACCGATGGCTTCAACTAAACTTACAGCGTCGCCGTTTTCGTTGAAAAAGTTTCCATCATAGCTTGAATATAAGAATTCTTCGTCAAGCGTGGTGCTATTAACTTCAAAGCGTATGGTTACAATCGTTTGCCCTACCGTGATTTCAACCACTGCGTTTACGTTACCTGCTGTAAAGGTAATCTTGCCGTCTTCCACTATTGTAAACGCACCGCCTTCTAAGACGTTGATATTAGCCTTTGATACAGCCGTCGCACTCTTAATAGCAGAGTCGGTTGAAGTAAGTGTTAGCGGAACGTTTAAGAAGGTTTTAATAGTTTTATCGTTAGCGAGTTCACCGTTTACATAAACTTCTGCAAAGTTATACACCCATACGGTAGGCGTTCTGCCAACGTAGTGCCAGTAATTGCCATTATATGTCGTTTGGTCTGCATTTAATTGGGGCTCACTCTCGCTATAGAAGTATACGGTCTTGGTTATTTCACCGTCTAAAATTACGTTTTCCCAATCGGTGCTATTGCCGTTAACTAAAAGTTTAACGTTTGCATCACAGTTTTCAAAAGTGCTTACACCAACTGAAACTAAGCCGTTGGGTAAAATTATTGCAGTTAGGTTATTGCAACCTTCAAATACGTTATGACCGATAATTGTGCAGTCAGAAGCGACGTGTGAAACCGTTATATCGGTATTAAGCACGCCCGCTAAGTATAAATACTTATTAGAGTCGTTGCCCAAATACAACAAGCCGTCTTTGTTGTTATAAGTCAAGTTGTCGTTGCCGTAGAAAGCATTTGCCCCGATTAGTTCAATCGTGTTTGGAATAATAACAATTTTAAGATTCTTATTTGCAAATGCACCTTCTCCAATCACTTTTACGGGCTTGCCTTGATGTTCTGCAGGGATATTAACCAAATTTGATACACCACTGTAAGAAGCAAGCGTATAGTAACTGCCGTCGTTTGACTCAACGAAGTTTAATCCAGGTGTAGTGTCCATTGCAAGTTCACATACACAGAAGCCGGTAAGCGGGTTAACGCTATGTTCAGCGTAGTATACCCTTTCACCACAACAAATAGCAATTTTGTAGTGGTGGGTATCGGTTATAACCCAATCTGCCGGTAGTTTATGGCCTAATTCGCCGTACTCAGATTTACATGCAACACAGGTTGCCTTTTGGGTGCAGGTTGAACTTCCACCGTAGCAGTTTTCAACTATATTGTGTGACGGGTCGTTTAGACACGCCTTAGTGTGCGTGCCGTCGCCGTTAGATACCCAAACGTCGTAATCGTGTCCTAACGCCGAACCTAAGTCAACTTTAACGTCAGTAACGCCACAACCGTTTGCACAGTAAGAAGTCTTAGTGCCGTCAGCGTCACAAGTTGCGTCGTTGTTTGATTGATAATTTACAAACTTATGTCCCTTAGCAGAACCGTCGTCTGCGATATTTTGAGTTTCGCCACAACCGTTTGCACAGTAAGCGGTCTTAGTGCCGTCAGTCGTACAAGTCGCATCGCCGTTTGACGTATACACCAAGTATACGTGACCGTTACCTTCAAAAGTACCAACTAAACCACGTCTATATTGCATGTTTTTATATGCACCATTTTCATAAGTGTTAGGAATCCATGGGTTAAAATAACTTTCCCAGTAACCCAAGCCAGTATTGTCTACTAAATATTTTGCAGAGTTACCAGAAGTATGAACTATCGTACCACCTGCTACGCCACCAACTGAGTGGTTATAGCCGGTTGCATCGATATCCTTAACAAGTCGGAGGCCAAGCGGTCTTAGGAAGACAATGTCATAAATCAACTCCTTGGCTCACAGAACGACATGGCTACGATCCGACTTGAAGTATGAACTATCGTACCACCTGCTACGCCACCAACTGAGTGGTTATAGCCGGTTGCATCGATATCCTTAAC
>JAZQKH010000022.1:0-54932 GCA_045542055.1 Christensenellaceae bacterium
GGCAGTTGCCACGGGGCGTTTTGCTTTTGTCTTTTAGAACGCAAAATACAAATTAGTATTTTTTAATAATCGCTTGCATTTGGTCAAAGCACGCTTCCATATCTTCTATAAGTTTAAACTGCGTTCTTGCCCTATCTAAATTTTGACCTTCACGCTTGGTGTGGAAATAGTGGTCGCCGTCAATATAGTCGGCTAAAAATCTCATACCACACTCGTAAGTCATCAAAATTGCACCGAACGCTAAATTATCCTTTTCAATTTGCGTTGCACCTGCGCCTACCGCCGAAAGATAGCCCTTAGCGTATTGTTCAAACAAATCTATATTGAAAATAACCTTGCTTAAATCTTTTTCATCTTCAGCACAAGGGTTGCAACCAAAACGTATGCTATCGCCAAAATCGTAGCAAATACTACCCGGCATAATGGTGTCAAGGTCGATTACTGCAACCGGCTTGCCGGTAACTTCGTCAAGCATAACGTTGTTAAGCTTGGTGTCGTTATGGGTTACTTTTACGGGCATTTTGCCACTTTCAAGCAAGTTTACTATTCTACCGCAATAATTCTTTCTTTTAAGCACGAAGTCGATTTCCTTTTGAACGCTACTTGCTCTACCCAAGGGGTCGGCTTCAAGAGTTGCCATAAAGTCTGCAAAACGCTTTTCGGTATTGTGGAAGTTGGGCAAAACTTCGTATAGTTTAGTAGCATCGAACTCTGCCAAAAGGTTGGCAAAATTACCAAACGCTACTGCCGATTGATAGAAGTGTTCAGGCTTTTCTACCACTTGGTACGCCTTAGCACCCGTTATAAACTTGTAAACCCTAAAATAGCCGTCTTGACCGTGATAGTAAGGTTTGCCGTCTAAGGCGTATACGATTGAAAGACTTTCTCTATCAGGGTTGCCACCACGCTTTAATATACGCTCTCTGTTAAACTCGGTAACAAGCATAATGTTGTTCATAAGTTTATCAACGTCTTTAAACAAATTGGAGTTGATTTTTTGAAGAATATAGTTGACCTTTTTGCCTTGGTCTAAAACGGTTACAAGGTAGGTTTCGTTAATATGCCCTTCGCCGTATCTTTCGCAAGATAAAAGCTCGCCAGAAAGTTTAAATTGTTTAATAATTTCGTTAAAATCGTAAGCCATAATTTTCTCCGTAAACAGTTTATATATTTGAAGGCAACTTGGTAACCATATCGCCCATAAAATAGTCAACGTTATGTTCTAATAAAGTGTACTTACCATCTTCGTAACGGTAGGTGGTAATCGAAGCGTTTGAAACGTAGGGTAACTTTTCCCAATTCTCTAAGCCGCCACGCAAAAAACACTCTAACACCCTAAGCGTAGTTGCGTGCGAAGTTAAAAGCACACGCTTTCCGTCTTCTTTTTTAACAAGTTTATTCATAAACCTTTCAACACGGGTGTAAATTTGCCTGATACTCTCTCCATTAGTAGGTGCGCTGTCAATGGGGTCGGCAAACCACTTTTTTTGGTCTTCGGGGAAAAGTTCGGGTATCTTGTCAAAAGGCACGCCCTCCCAATCGCCACCCCAAATTTCACGAAGGTCTGCGTCGGTAATAATGGAAAGCCCGTGGTCGTCGGCAGTGGGTTTTACCGTTTGAAGCGCACGCTTTAGGTCGCTACTATAAACAGCGTCAATTTTAACGCCTTTCAAAAATTCTTTAACGGCTTGGGCTTGGCGAAAACCAAGGTCGGTAATATTAACGTCGGTATGCCCAATAAATTGCCCTAAAAGATTGCCTTCACTTTGAGCGTGACGTAGCAGTAAAATTTCACAAGCCATGCGTAAAACCCCTTTCCGTTGTTAGTTAAACGTTTATTTTGCCGTCTTAGTTTATTTTACAATAGCACCCTTTATTTGTCAACTTATTTACCCGTTATGAAACATTTTTGTTTTTTGCAAGATTTTGTATGTTTTTTGCAAGATATTTTATTTACAATAACCTTTTTATGGTGTACAATGGTCTTTGTAGTAATATATCTAAGTTATAAAAGGCTGGTTTTATGAGAACGGAAATTTTTAACGTTAATATCGTTTTAAGAGATAGGATTATTGAGAACGGCGTTTGCGCTTATTCCGACGGCGTAATCGACTACGTTGGTGACGTTCGCCAAACGGCAGACAAATCTATCGACGGCAAAAACGCCTACCTTATGGCGGGCTTTATCGATATGCATATTCACGGTGGTTTCGGTTTGGAGTTTATTGATAGTTCTAAAGAAGAAATGGTTGAAATTGCAAAAAAATATCTTGCAAAGGGCACTACCACTCTCGTTCCCACCACTTCCACTGATGAAATGTGGGCTTTGGAAGAATGTCTTGACAAATATCGTGAACTTTTAGACGCTGGCGAAAACTTAACGCTTACCGGCTTCCACTTGGAAGGCCCTTACTTTAACGCATTAGAGTGCGGTGCGCAAGTTCCATCGCTTATGCAAATACCCACCGAAGAAGGTCTTAACAAACTATTTGACAAGTACCCCTTTATCTCTCGTATAAGCGCTGCGCCTGAAATTGAAAACGGCATGCTTGTTGGCAAGGTTGCCTCCGAGCGTGGAATTGTTGCTTCGGTTGGGCATTCCGCCGCCGACTTTGACACCGTTTTAGAAGCAAAGAAGAACGGTTACACACTACTTACCCACTTCTATTCGGGTATGCGTGGTGTTGTAAGGGTAAACGCTTATCGTGTGGCTGGTGCGGTTGAAGCGGGTTATTACGACGACGATTTATACGTTGAAATTATTGCAGACGGCAAACACTTGCCCCCGCAACTTTTAAAACTTATAGTAAAGGTTAAGCCCCTTGAAAAAATATGTTTGATTACCGACGCTATTAGGCCGGGTGGCTTCCCCGACGGAACAAAGGCAAAGAGCGGTAGGCTTGCAGTTGCAAACGACGTTATAGTTGAAGACGGCGTAGCAAAGCTTCCAGACAGAACAAGTTTTGCGGGCAGTATTTGCACGATGGACAGAACGGTTAGGGTTATGCACGATTTGGCAGGCTGTTCACTTTCGGACATTACGGTTATGGCTTCTGAAAACCCTGCAAAAGTATTAAAACTTTCCGACAGGGGCGTTATTGCACAAGGCAAGCGTGCCGACCTTGTTTTAATGGATAAAGATTTACATGTTCAACAGGTTATTTTCAACGGCAGCGTCGTTGATTAATATATAACGGAAAATAAAAAACAATATTCTAAAGGAGAATAAAAATGAAAGTAGTATTAGCAAAAGACAGTACTGAATTAGGCTTGCTTGCTGCAAAGCACGCTGCTAAAGAAATCAACGCCGCTATCGCAAAAGACGGCAATGCACGCATCTTGCTTTCTACCGGTGCTTCACAATTCACCTTCTTTGAAGCTTTCGTTAAGGAAGATATCGATTGGTCTAAAGTTGAAATGTTCCACTTAGACGAATACGTTGGCATTTCGGTTGACCACCCCGCATCTTTCAAGAAGTATCTTACCGAAAGATTTATTAATAAGGTAAATCCCGGCAAGTACCACTTAATCGACGGCAAGGCTGACCCCGAAAAAACCATTGCTGAACTAACCGCACTTCTTGCTGAAAAGAAAGTTGACGTTGGTTTAATCGGTATTGGTGAAAACGGTCACATTGCGTTCAACGACCCACCCGCAGACTTCGACGACCCCAGAGCATACAAGGTTGTTACCCTTTCTGACACTTGCTTAGAACAACAACTTCACGAAGGTTGGTTCGCAAGTAAAGATGAAGCTTTCAAGCAAGCCATCTCTATGACCTGCTCTAAGATTATGGATTGCAAAACCATCATCAGCGCCGTTCCTTACAAAGTAAAGGCTAAGGCTATACACGACACCTTAACTATGGAAGAAACCAATTTAGTTCCTGCAACCCTTATGAAAAAGCACGCTGACTGCACAGTTTACGTAGACCCCGATTCTGCTTCTATGGTAAATGCTGACATCCTTGCTAAATTCAACTAATTATAAAGTTTAGTTTTAAACTTAAAGCGACCAACCCGTTTGGGTTGGTCGTTTTTTTGTTTTAACTATTTTTAAACAATTATTTGCCTGCTTTTACACACCGCTATACGAAGCGAAGCCACAGTCAATAGGAAGTACTACGCCCGTAATTGCCGAAGCCGACCTATCGTCACAAAGGAACAACGTTGCGCCAAGCAATTCTTCTGCGTCAACAAATCTGCCCGTGGGCGTGCCGTTTAGTATTTTAGCACTTCTTGCAGTGGGAGTGCCGTCGGGGTTAAAGAGCAACGCTTTGTTTTGCGCAGAAACTAAAAACCCGGGGGCGATTGCATTGCAACGAATACCCGTGCCTGCAAAGTGAGTGGCAAGCCACTGAGTAAAGTTAGATATACCTGCTTTTGCCGCAGAGTATGCGGGTATTTTGGTAAGCGGGGTGTATGCGTTCATTGAAGATATGTTAAGTATACAACCCTTCTTTTTTTCCACCATATCCTTGGCGAACACTTGGGTGGGCAAAAGCGTACCTTGGAAGTTAAGTTTAAACACAAAGTCTACACCGCTTGCATCTAAATCAAAAAAGGATTTTCCGCCTTCTTTGGCTTCGTGTTGATATTCGTTGTCAGTTGTTGCCCTTGGATTGTTTCCACCCGCACCGTTGACCAAAATATCGCAAGAACCTAAATCTTTAAGCACGGCGTCGTGCACTTGCTTTAAACTTTCGGGTTCTAAAACGTTGGCTTTATAGCCTTCGCAAACAAAACCTTCTGCTTTTAACTCGTCGGCAAGTTTTTTTACTGTTTCTTCGTTAAGGTCTAACGCCGCAACCTTTGCCCCGCTTTGAGCAAACGCCTTTGCCATAGCACCGCAAATTAGCCCGCCTGCACCCGTAACGACTACCACTTTGCCTTTATAGTCAACGTTTAAAGGTAAATTTATCATAATTATTCTCCTTTTTTAAGTTTATCAAGCATATCCCACACGCCAAGCATATACATAATGCCAAGCGCTCTATCGTATAAACCGTAGCCGGGACGCACTTTGCCTGGGCCTTCATCCCACAAATGTCTGCCATGGTCGGGACGGATATAACCGTCAAAGCCACAGTCGTGATACGCCTTAAGTATATCTAAAATACCCGTGTCGCCGTCGCAATCTCTATGGCTGGCTTCAGAAAAGTCACCGTTGGGGAAGTGCTTAACGTTTCTGATATGCGCAAAGGCAATTCTATCACAATGCTTTCTTACTATTTCGGCAACGTTGTTATTGGGGTTAGCGTTAAGACTGCCAGAGCAAAGGGTTAAGCAGTTGTATTCGTCGTCAACCATTTTTAAAAATCTATCGATGCTCGGCTCGTCAACAAGCAGTCTTGGAAGCCCGAAAATATCCCACGGTGGGTCATCCATATGGATAGCCATTTTAACATCACACTCTCTGCAAGTGGGCATAATGGCTTCTAAAAAGTATTTAAGGTTAGCCCAAAGTTTTTCTTTATCGACGCCCGCATACGCCTTAAAAAGTTCGTCAAGTTTAGCCATACGCTCGGGTTCCCAACCGGGGAAAGACATATTGTACTTTTCAGTAAAGTCCAAAATGTATTTTGCCATAGCGTTATAGTCGTCTTGAATCATATTCTTTTCATAAAAAAGTGCGGTAGAGCCGTCGCCAACTTGGTGGAAAAGGTTGCTTCTTGTCCAGTCGAATATTGGCATAAAATTATAGCAAATTACCTTTACGCCAAACTTTGAAAGGTTGCGTATGGTTTGCTTATAGTTTTCAATATACGTATCCCTTGACGGCAAACCGATTTTGATATCGTCGTGCACGTTAACCGATTCAACCACGTCGATATTGAAGCCGTATTTGTCGCATTGCGCTTTAACGTTAGCAATTTCCGATTCGCTCCAAATTTCGCCGGGCATTTTATCGTGAAGCGCCCAAACTATACCCGTTACACCGGGGATTTGTTTTATATCCGATAGTTTGATACGGTCGTTACCTTCGCCGTACCATCTGAAAGTCATTTGCATACAAGTTTTATTCCTTTAGTTATTTTTTAAGTTTTTGGGTTTGCGAATACGGTTAAGTTTTTTATTCATTTTAAGCAATTCTTCTTTGGTAAAGTTTACGTTTGCCATACCAATCATACTTGCCAAACGAAGAACGGTAAAGCCACCCATCATTTGCATTAAACCGCCGTCTGCTTTAAGTTCAACTTCAAAGCCACCCGGCTTCTTTTCACCCTTTTTGCTTTGGTTCATCTTCTTTTTAATTTGAAGACCAACGCCTGCAAACCAAAGTTTACCCCTAAAGCAACTCATAATATCCGAAATCTTATCGTTTAGCGAAAATCTGCCTGCGGGCGCTTCGATATCAAACCAGTTTAAGATTGCACCTTGCTCTTTAAGTCTATAATCTTCGTTAAAGACTTCCACTTTGCGAATTTTACCACTATCGGTTAATTCGCCAGCCTTGGCTTCAATAACGCTTTCGCCTTGGTTTTTAACTTCAAAATAGAAGAAGTGGTCGGGCGCAGTCTTTTTGCCAACGCTTTCGCCGTTGACGAAAAGTTCTACTTCAGGTTGGTTAGAATATACGGTAACCTTAGTTACGTCTTCCACCCTATCTATATAACGTTTACCGCAAAGGTGAACGAACGGTTCGTTTGAAAGCCATGCCTTGTACGCATAAAAAGAATCCTTTTTATACTTTCTATCCATAGTAACCAAGCCCTTGTGGTTTTGACCGTTTTCGCCACCTTCGGCACGAGCGTCCGCACCAAAGTCGAACATATTCCACACGTGTGTTGCCCAAAGATATTTACGGCTAAACAGTTGTTTTATAAGTTCTTCGTGATAGTACGCTTGATATTCTTCGGTATAATCGCCTTGGAAGGGTTGGCTACTATGCCAATTTAACGCTTCACAGCCGTATTCCGAACAACCGATTGGAATTGACGGGTGCATAGCGTGGAATTTGTCAAACCAAGGGCCGTTCATAGACGTATCCCCACCATACCAACCAAAATAGTGATTATAGGACACCACGTCGGGAATTTGCAAATATGGGTCGTCCATCTTACACATTGATACCGCCGCAATAGTGGTTAAACGTGTTTTGTCCATTTGGTGTGCTAAGTCGTTTAATATGCGGTGATTTTCAAGCAAGTCTTCGTCAGCACCCGCTATTGAAATTTCGTTTGAAAGCCCCCATACTACTATTGACGGGTGGTTATAATTTTGAGTTATCAACTCTTTCATCTGAGAAACTGTGTTTTCTCTACCGGTAGGCATATGTCTTGAAATATACGGTATTTCCGCCCAAACGACCATACCCCTTTCATCGCAAAGGTCGTAAAAGTATTGGTCGTGTTGATAGTGCGCTAAACGTATGGTGGTTGCACCAACTTCGCAAATCAAATCCATATCTTCTTTGTGGTGTTCGGGGGTAAGCGCATTGCCTACGCCAAGCCTATCTTGGTGGCGTGACACACCACGTAAGGGGTATTCTTTGCCGTTAAGAATAAACCCGTCGTTAGGGTCAATCTTAAACGTACGGCAACCAAAACGACTGCAAACGTTATCTAAAACGTTGTTGCCGTCAACGATTTCCACTTCACAACAGTATAAATACGGGTCGATTCTTCCGTGCCACAAATGAACGTTTTTAATTTCAAACGTGGCTTTGGCTTCGGTAGTTTCTATTTTGTCTAAAAGATTTTCTTCTTTATCGTAAATAGCGTATACGAGTTTTTGACCTTCTTTAAGGTTTTTAACGTAAACTTCAACTTCCACCTTAGCGTTTGCGCCGTCTACGGTGGGGGTAATCATTAAGCCGTTGCCACCGTAATAATCTAAGTCAAAGTGGGCGTCGTTTACGCATACTACGTTAACGTCACGATAGATGCCACCGTAAAAAGTAAAATCTGCCATTTGTGGATAAACCTGTTCGTTGGGCGAATTGTCTACCACAACCACGATTTCCGTTTGGTCTTTTAAGTGGTCGGTAATATTCGCTCTCCAAGTAGAATAACCACCGTCGTGGTGGGCAAGCTTTTCACCGTTTACGAACAAGTCTGCAGATGAATTAGTGCCACGCAGTTCTAAATAATATAGGTCGGCTTTAGGAAGGTCTGCCTTGTTTATGGTCTTAGCATAAGTGCAAGAGCCACGGAAATAGTCGTTTCCCCCGTCAGTGCCGTCGATAGCGTTCCAAGTGTGCGGAAGATTAACTTCCTGCGGAACACAATTTTCAGTTCCTACTTGACCCTTGAAAAATTTCCAATTTTCGTTAATATTTATTATGTTTCTCATGTTTCCCCCTACCAAATTTTGTCAATAATCATTATATATCATATAGCAAAACGTGTCAAGACGAGTTTTCCATTTTCGCAGTAAAATCCCTCGTTTTTTAGCGTTTTTTTAATCAAATAACCCATTTTTGCGTGTTTTTTAAAATTTTTGGGTATTGACATTATGTGCATATTTTCTTATAATTATATCGTTGCTAAGGCAATTTTTTGATAAGGAAAAATTTTTTGGAGGAAAATATGGAAAAAGTAAAAACCAATCCCCGTCCCTTTGGTATGAGGGACAAGTTAGCGTACGCCGCCGGCGATTTGGGTTGCAATATGAGTTTCGCTCTCAAAGGCACGGTCCAAACCTTTTGGCTCGTGTATATGATGATTGAAACGGGCTTGCTATCCATTTTGCTACTTGCCGTTCAAATTTGGGACGCTATTAACGACCCACTTATAGGTAGCCTAATCGATAACGATAAAAGACAATATAAGATGGGTAAGTTTAAAACTTACATTTTTATAGGTGCTATCGGTTTATTGGTAGCGGGGGCGCTTTGTTTTATTCCCCTTCCAAAAGCGGATTTAGTAGTAAAATGTATTCTTTTCGTTGCAGGCTACGTGATTTGGGACGCTTTCTATACGGTAGCAAACGTTCCATACGGCTCAATGCTATCACTTGTAACTGAGAATAACGTTGAAAGGGCTTCTCTTTCTACTTGGAGAAGTATTGGCTCTATGATAGGCAATATGCTTCCTATGGTGCTACTCCCAATGCTAATCTGGCGTGACCACAAATACGACGGCACGGGTATTATCCCCGGTCTTGACGGCGTACACCATATCAACCCAGAAACAGGTCTTCCCTATGCGACTGGCGACGTTATGATAAACCCACTAACGGGCAAAAACGTGCAAGACCTTCTTGGCGAAAGAGTTTTTTGGGTTGCCTTGATTATGGGCGTTATAGGATTTATTTGCTTTATATTTATGATTAAAAAAATAACCCTTCGTGTAGACGAAAGGTCGGTTAAAATTAACGACGATAGCCAAAAAGTAAATATTTTCCGCTCGTTTGGGTCTTTCCTTAAAAATCGCCCCGCCGTTGGCGCAACAGTTGCCGCAATGGCTATGTTCTTGGGTATGAACTCGGCTGCTACCGCAACTACTATTATGTTCGCAACCTATTTTGGCAAGGCTTCGCTTTCCGGTTTGGTTTCCGTTATAGGCTTTTTGCCAATGTTCTTCTTTATGCCGTTTATCAAAAAAATAGTTGAAAAGTACGGCAAAAAAGAAGCATCTACTATCGGTGCAATGGCGTCGGTTGTCGGTGGCTTGTTAATGTTCATCTTTCCACTTATTAAAAACAGCACGCTCTCTCTCGTTATATATATAATCGCTCTCGGCATATTCGGGCTCGGCATGGGCTTCTATACCTGCGTTTCTTGGGCTATGATGGCTGACGCTATCGATTATAACGAGTGGAAGACCGGCAAGAGAGAAGAAGGTACGGTATACTCGTTACACTCTTTCTTCCGTAAACTTGCACAAGGCGTTGGCCCGTCTATCGTATTGCTTATTATGGGCGCTCTCGGCTACGTTTCTGAACTTGGAACGGTTGGTCAATCTATTACCACTGCGTACAATATGTGTTGGTTAGTTGCAGCCCTTTACCTATTCAGTGCAATATTGCAGTTCGTAAGTATCGCATTTATTTATAACGTTGACAAGAAAACCCTTGAAGTTATGACTGCTGAACTTACTCAAAGACGTGAATCACAGTCGGCAGACGTTGCAAACGCCCAAGCCGAAGTGGTTGAAAATTCCGCCCTTGGCAATAACGAATAATTAACTAAACACAAATCAAAAAGACCTATCAACCGATAGGTCTTTTTTTGTTTGCCTTTTCTAAATTTTTATAACAAATAAATCTTTAACGCTTCCGTTCAAGTCTACACAAAAAGGCGGGACTTTCGCCTGTGCGACCTACCCGATAAACAGTGGGTGTCCACTGTTTAGCCCTTCGGGCAAATTTGCTTAAAGCAAATTTTCTCCATATTCAAGTCCCGCCGTCTTTAACATACAAAAAATAGAGAGGTCAAACGACCTCTCTAAAACATAGGGCTCCCAAAAATTGTCGAAGAAATTTTTGGGATAAGGAAGAGCAATCGTTAATACAAACAACCCGTGCGTATGCACGGGTTGTTGTTTAGAGCGATTTGCTCTGACGTGGTGCCCCAAGGCTTTTCAAATCCGAACCGGACGTGGTGCAATTAAGTTCCGAAAGGAATACTGTTTTTGTTCCGTCCTTGTAGTTGAAGGTAAAGGTTATCTTGTCGTCATAAAGGTATATCGCATTGATAAACCCGTCAATTAACCTTTGTTTACCTTCTTTCGTTGAAATATCCAACTTCTTAAACTTTTCTATTCCAAAGCGTATTTGCTCTTTCGTAAGGAAGGGCTTTTTAATTTGCTCTTGAATTATTGTTAAATCAAGTTGGCTCTTTTCTTTTTCAAGTTCCGCAAGTCTATCTTTCGTTGAGTCGAAGATAATACCTTGCTCAATCGCCGTGATTATGTTTTTAATACGATTTTCAACGTCTTCTAATTGTAAGCGTAATCTCGGTAAGCGCGGATTTTCTTCGCCTTGCAAGTCGAAAATTCTATCTACGAGATAATCAATCACGGCTTCGTCGTGAAGAATATCCATTGCCTTTTGAACGGCTAAATCTTCAATCCATAATTTACGTACCGTTTTCTTATCACAAGTATGCTTTTTAGCGTTTACACATTTGTAGTAGCGATGAACTTCTTTTTTTCTTCCCGTTCCTGCTTCGCCAACCATAAGTGCGCCACATTTACCGCAAAACAACTTTGTAGTTAAAAGATAATCATCTTCCGCTTTGTGACGGGCAGGTGCGTGTTTATTTTGCGCCATACGACGTTGAACACGCTCAAACAAGTCTTTGCTAACGATAGCAGGTACGGCATCGGGAATTACAATATCGTTATATCTAAATTCGCCTATGTACTTGCGGTTTGTAAGCATATATTGAACGATATTATAAGACATTTTCTTGCCAAGTCTTGTCGTTATTCCTTTTGCGTTGAAATGGTTTACAATATCTTTGATAAGGTAGCCGTCGGCATACATTGTAAAGGCTTCTACAACGATAGGAGCAAGTGTTTGGTCGATAGCGTGTTTTTGTTCCTCGTTTATGTAATAGCCGAAAGGGATTTGTCCACCGTTGACTTTTGCTTTTAATGCGTTTTCTTTTAATCCACGCTTAACTTTAACGGAAAGTTCTGCCGAGTAATATTCAGCCATCCCTTCAAGCATAGATTCGAGAATAATTCCTTCAGGACCTTCACTAATGTTTTCCTTTGCAGAAACAACTTTAACGCCGTTCTTTTTAAGGATATGTTTGTAATGGGCAGAATCGTATCTATCACGAGAAAAACGGTCTAATTTCCAGACGATAATCATATCAAAGCAGTGCTTATAACTATCTTTAATCATACGTTGAAAATCGGGACGATTATCCGACGTTGCCGTCATTGCACGGTCTATGTAGTTTGCAACGACGTCCACACCGATTTTATTCGCAAATTCCAAACACTCACGAAGTTGACCTTCAATAGATTCTTCACGTTGACTATCCGAAGAATATCGTGCGTATATAACTGCTTTCATTTGATTTACCTCCTATTATTTTTATTTTACCACACTAAATATGACAGTTGATGTCTTAAATTTTAGTTTTTAAGTAGTTCATCATTTGAAAGTAAAATTCCATAGAGAACTTTTTTCTCAAATTCTGTTGCTGCATCCATTTCAATTTTTCTTTGAATTGATGGAATTAAGTCGTTTTTGTGTTTTATAAATTTATCCATAAAACGTGATTGACGTATAATGTTCTCCCACATATAATCCGAAAAATCAACTTGAGAATAATCAAAATTTTCACTGTCCAGTAAAAATTGCAAATAAATATTTTCAATCGCCATTTCTTTTAGACTACTAATATCTTTAATTTTATCTGTAATGTATAAGATGCAGATTATATCTAATTGTGATTTTAAGTGATCTGGCGAGGTTCGCATTTTAGTTGTTTTTCTATGGTTGTGCATTTGTATTGCATCGTCTATCATCTTTTGTGTGTTTTCTTCTGAAATATTTACCCACTTATCAAAAGCAAAATCAAAGATATCATCTGAACTCAATAGATTAAAATGCTTTGATATAAATTCGTTATGAATATTTATAATATTTTCATCAACAAGAAGAGCTTTTAACAAACGTGTAACATTTATTCTATCCTTTTCTTCAAACGATAGAATAAAATTGCTAATATCAGATTGAATGGAAGTTAAGTTCTCTTTGTCAACACAATTTTTTATAACATTTTTTAACTTATAAGTATTAGAGTTGATATAATAATGCTTAAACTCTGAGCATTGAATTATATTTTTTACAAATTCAAAATCGTTTTTTAGAGGTATAAGAGACAGCAATTGGTCTAAAATTTTCAAACTTGTTGATATTTCTGGAAATTCAACAGAAAAGAAAAAGTTAACAAAATCTGAATCATTAAACAATAAGTTGATAGAGTGGGACACTGTCTCTTTTTGTTGTTCATCTAATCGCAAATGAATCAGTATTAAAGCGCTATTCATCAAAATGTTGGGGGCACTTAAAAATCTACTAAAAAGTTTTTTCCTCAAAATAGATAATATAATGTTTTCAAATGATTTAATAGCAAAATCAATAGTTTTACTATCTGCTTGAAAATACTCCAATTTATAATCTTGAATAAAACAATATAAATCTTTTATTGATATAAATTTTGTTAATACATCTAAATCTAACGGGTTAATCTCGTACCGAACCTTCTTTGAATGTCCTCCAAAAATATCTGCGATTTCTTCAATAAACAAACCATTTGTACAGACAATCGCCTCAATGTAAACTTTAAGGATGCTTTTTAGGTCAGAGAATCCGTTGAAAAATAGTGTATTTTTAAAATAAAACATATATTGTTCGATAGCAATACGTTGAATTTTATAAAATTCACCCAAACTGCCACAGCCTACAAATGAATAATTTCCACTATAATAGTGTTCTTTTAGTTTTTTCACCGAACGTTCAATAAAAAGTAGTTTACGACAATTACCATCCAATATATCCAAATATAGATTATACATCCCTTTTTCTTGAATATTTTCAATGCCTTTTATGTATTTCTCTATATTTTTTCCAGTATAAGAATATGTTTTACGGGATTCCAAGATTGATGAATTAAATAAATATCGTATTTTATCTTGAGTAGATAATTCTTCAAATTTTATTTGAGCGTAGTCATCAAACGTTTCTTTGGAATAACTATATATCAATACTCTGTAAAAGCTATTTTCAAAAAATAAATTATTAGAATTCTTTTCAATATCTTCGATTATTTCATTATATTGATTGTTTAAATATCTTTCAAAGTATAAACTTTTTATTATTTTATCGGAATCGGCAAGGGAAATGGATTCGTGGCGATGTACACTTGTAGAAACTAATTTAACATATTGTATTCCTGCGTCAACCATAAGTTGTTTTAACTTTTTAGAATTGTTGGTTGAATTAGCAAGGAAGCTTTTTAAAAAATCATAACTAGTGTCAGAATACATTACTAAATCATGTCCTTCCACATTATGTGCGCCAATATATAATAACTTGCATATGTTTGTTATATCGACATAATTATAATTAGACATAAATGATACAGCAGTATCATAGGGTAAAGATTGACCTAAAAGAGGATCCAATGATGCATCGTTGGTAACTCTTAAAAAACTATACAATCTCTTACCAATTTCATTACTTAGTTCATTCGGAATATTATTGACTAAGGGCATATCGTGAAGATTTATAACACCAATATTGTTATTTTCAAAATAAGCAATATCTTTATCACTAATTTTTTCGTTGTCTAATGCAATATAACCAAATTTTGTGTTTGCGTCAAAAGCTTTATTTTGAGCGCGAATATAATTAATCCAACTTATAATCAATTTGATATTATAATCATTTAAGGAATATCCTAAAAATAAAATGGTATGGTCTGTCAATAATGATTTTACAAACATTTCAATGAGAATGTGTTTTTGAGAATATTCCAAATAATCAGCTTCTTTCAAAACAATGGTTTTAATGTTGCTAATATCGCCGTGCATCTTAATAATGTATTGATTTTTTTGTGTTTTCAACAAATCCTTATCGTATATAATTAATTCGTAATTATCTCGTAATTCACTTTCGCAAGATTCGATTAATTTATCATAATTAGTCGTTATGATATGAGCAGGATGCAAATCAAGAATTGCTTTGGACAAAGGGGCGTTTACATTTACAGGTTTTATGTTGGCGCGTAAAATTTTGTTATAAAGTTTTTTATCGTGATTAAATACGTGTTGAGGAATTTTTAAGAATTCATCGGGTGAAAAATCATCTTTAAATTTACAACGATACTTGCATCTTGAAGTCTTTTTGCTACAATTCTCACATTTAGTATAACCAATTGATTGTGCCATTTCTTGAATTAGTTGTTTCCAAGAAGGCATCCCTTCAACGTTTCGAGATACACCTGCACCGACAAAAATTATTAGCTTCCCATTGTTTGCTTTTTCCCTAAAAAAATTTATATAATCTAATAACTCTTTTTCGTTCATAAAAATCTCCTTTTCCTGTAGTAGTGTAAGTTACTTTTGTTCCTCCAACATTTTCTTTAAGGTTTCTTTGAGTTTTGCGTGTGCGTTGGTGCTGGGGTCAAAACACATCTCAATAAAATCTTGCATACGGTCAGAGTTTTCTAATTTAGATTGACCGTAAAGTTTTCCTTCGGGATTGTCCGTTCTTCCGAGAAGATAGTCCGCTGATACGTCAAAGTAATCGGCAATTTTAATAAGTACGGGATAGGACGGCATAATAGAACCAAGCTCGTAACGAGCAAGAACGGGTTGCTTAACGTCGCCAAGCGCCGTAGCAAGTTTTGCTTGTGATAACTTTGCTTTTTCTCTTAATAACTTTATTCTATATCCAATAATGTTTTCTTGCATATATACCTCTTTTTATTACTGATTTACATTATTATAATCTTTAAGAAGCAACTTGTTTATCTTGTGAAAAACAAGTTAAATCTTTTAGATTTTTGTAAAAATTCGCAATTTTTACGCTTATTGATTGAAAAATACTCGGTTTTGCGTCCTTGCAAGCAAACGCCTAACCGAGTATATTATAATCGAAAAGTTTTCAAATGTCAATACGATATGAGTATAATTATTAAAATTAGATATGAAAAACGGCAGATTTTTTAATCTACCGTTTTTATCATTTTTTGTTACGTCTGCAATATTATCTAATTTTATTTTTGACGAGAGTGCATGTCGTGTGGAGTGGAGCGTAGCGACGACACTCTCGTATCAAGACAAGCACACGCCACAGTGTCAAACACTTAATTTTCGCCTCTTTTGAAGGATAATTTGTTGCTTTCGTAATACTTAGTTTACACTAGGCATTATTCAAAAACTTATGGTTCCAGTTTACTCTAAATAGTATAACTTCCATCTGTACAATATAGGGTAAGGTCATTAGATTTCCAATTTGAGACTTTGGAAATCTCATCCCACTCTGACTTTGTGCCACAAAAAGTGATTTCCTTCAATTCACTACAATTATAGAATGCTTGAGAACCTATACTAGTTACGCTATTTGGTATTTCTATTGTTGTTAATGCAGTGCAATAGTAGAATGAATAATTACCTATGCTAGTTATGCTATTTGGTATTTTTATGTTTTTTAATGACCTGCAACTTTGAAATACATAATCATTGATGCACATCACACCATTGGGAATTTTTATTTCCGACAAGCTGATGCATCCATAGAATGCATTTTCACCTATACTAGTTACACTATTGGGTATCTCTATACTTGTTAATGAAGTACAACCTCTAAACGCATATGCACCTATACTTTTTATACTACTTGGTA
This sequence comes from Christensenellaceae bacterium, assembly GCA_045542055.1. Classification (GTDB taxonomy): domain Bacteria; phylum Bacillota; class Clostridia; order Christensenellales; family Borkfalkiaceae; genus UBA1259. The sequence continues at coordinate 16,317 of JAZQKH010000022.1, forward strand.
TTTTTATGCTTGTTAATGATGTACAATCATCGAATGCTGCAGAACCTATAATTCTACAATTTTCATTAATTATAATGTTTTTAATATCCGCCCATGTGGTTTTTACTAATAAAAGATAAGGATTATTACTGTTGCCCAAATATGCGCAATAATTTTCTCTAGTAAATTGTAGTTTATTACAACCTTCGAATGCACCATAACCAAGGCTTTCTATACTGTCTGGGATTGTAATATTTGTTAACCCAGAACAATATTTGAACGCAAAATCACCTATACTAGTTACGCTATTTGGTATATTTAGATTTGTTAACAAACTACAATACTCGAATGAATAATTACCTATACTCGTTAAGTTGCTATTTTCAACAAATTCTATATTCGTTAGCTTATTACATCCGCTAAATGCTTCATCACCTATACTAGTTACGCTTTTAGGTATTGTTATATTTTCTAAACTTTTGCATGCGGAGAATGCTTCCTCTCCAATAACTAGAGTTCCCTCTTTTATATTATAACTTCCTGAAATTTTTGTGTTTGCAGCTATTAAATATTTACCTATGTATAATACATTTTCTACCCAATTATCTGTTTTATTATAATATCCTGTATTATCAAAAGCATCGCAGCCTATACTCTTTATATTCATCCCCAATACTATGTTCGTTAGCAAAGTGCAATCTTGAAAGACATAATTACCGAAACTTAACAATTTACTATTTTCCTCAAAATCTATATTCGTTAATTTTGAACATTTAGTAAATGCATAATCGCCTATAGCAGTTACGCTATTTGGTATTACCATATTTTTCAAAGAATCACAGTTAGCGAAAGCCGAACCTTCTATGCTTTTCACAGTATGCGGTATCGTTATCCCTGTTAACAAATCACAATTATAAAATGAAGCAAAACCAATACTCTCGCAAACAGAATCTTCTTTGAATTCTACACTTGTTATTTTAGGTGGGGAAGTTAAAGAATTTAATGTACCATAATAGAACAAATAACTTGGTATCGTTTTGACGTCTTTTCCTATCGTTACTTTTATACCTGAACCATTTTTTCCTGCATAATCAAAAACTTGATTATCCTTACCTAAACTAGAGCAGTCGGTTGCATTATAAATTATTTCTATTAAATTATAACACCCAAAGAATGCTGTTTTTCCTATGGTGGTTATATTATTTGGTATGGTTATACTTGTTAAACATAAACAACTACTGAAAGCATTATTACCTATACTCTCGCAAATAGAATCATTTTCAAACGTCAAAATCGATATATTGCTAGTAGAAAACAAATTATTTGGAATCTTCTTTACATTATTACCTATAATTAGTTCTACTTTTTTATCACGATGTCCAGCGTTGGCAAACGTATAACTTTCAGCATCAATGTCATCACACTCTGTAGCATTATATATTATTTGAGTTAAATTTGTAGTATTTGAAAAAGCCCATGCACTTATATTTTTAATAGAATCTGGTATTGTAATTTTCAGCAAATCCATACAAAAAGCAAATGCATACTCACCTATTCTTTCGCAAATTGAACCTTCTTCAAACTCTACACTTGTTATTTTAGGTGAATATTCAAAATGAGAAGGGGAAGTTGAAGATGCATCAAAACAAAAAAGATAGCTTGGTATTTTTTTCACGTTTGCGCCTATTGTTACTTTTATTCCTAAATCATCCTTTCCTGCATTATAAAATACGTAATTTTTATAATTAAGATTAGAACATTCTGTTGCGTTATAAATTATTTCAGTAAGCGCTGTGCAATTATAGAACGTATAATCGCTTATTTTTGTTACTCCGATAGGGATGTATATGCTTGTTAATGCATTGCAGTCTCTAAACGCAGAAGCACCTATATTCGTTACACTATTTGGTATATTTATATCCGTTAATGAATTACAGTTATAAAATGACCCAGAACCGATACTTTCACAAACAGAATTTTCTTTGAACTCTACGCTTGTTATATTAGAACTATAATAGAACAAATAATTTGGTATTTTCTTTACTTTTGCACCTATCGTTACTTTTATGCCTAATCCATTTTCTCCTGCATCTTTGAATGCATTAGAAGAGGATGTCAAATCATCACAGTTAACTGCATTGTAATAAATTTCAGTTAATCCCGCACAGCCATAAAAAGAGCTTCGTCCAATATTTTTGCAGACACTGTCTTCCGTAAATGTAATTGTCTTTACGTAGTCAGCATTATAAAATAGATATTCGGGAATTTGTTGCACGTCTTTTCCTATAATAACATTTATGCCGTCTGAGTCTTTCCCTGCAGTTACAAATGCATTAGAAGAGGATGTCAAATCATCACAGGTAACTGCATTGTAATAGATTTCTGTTAATCCAGCACAACCATAGAAGGAATTTTGTCCAATGTTCGCAACTGAACTTGATATTTCAATACTTGTCAAACCTGCGCAATAGCCGAAAGCGTACTTCCCAATACTCTCAATCGAGGTAGGCATAATAAAATCTATCAAATTTGAGCAATAATAAAATGAGTAATTTCCAATTTCTGTCACTGAGTTTGGAATTTTAATACTTGTTAAACCCAAACAATTTCCGAATGCGTAATCACCAATTTTCTCACAAGTATTATTTTCTTTAAAAACAACACTTTCAATATTCGGGCAATTATTTTTAGTTTGAGTGTAAAACAAATAAGCAGGAACAACTTTTACGTTTTCACCAAAGGTAACATTAAGTGAATTCTTAATCTTGTTATTGTTATAAAAGACATCAGAAGTGTTTTTTAAATCCTTACAATTGATAGCGTTGAAATAAACGTCTACTAACGATGAACAATTATAGAAAGCTTTTTGTCCAATATTTTCAATAGATTCGGGGATCGTAATGCTCGTTACGCATAAATAATTTTTAAACGCATTCTCACCAATACTAATTACCGGCAAATCAAGATATGTACCAGGAATTTTAATGTTGTTTCCTGTAAAACTTTCTACAATGCCAATCACAGAATAGGACGCTTCATCATTGCTCAAAGCAAAAATTAAACCCGCCTCGCTACATATTGTGCAAAACACGCAATCATCATCCCATGTATGATTGGCTTTGTTTCCATATTCAGTTTCACAAACATCACAAACTGCCAAATATTCACAGGTAGCAGTACCACCAAAACAATCTTCAGTCACAACGTGTGTAGCATCTCGTAGACAGGTTTGAAAATGTTTACCGCCTCCAATACTTTCCCAGTCTCCGAAATTACAACCAAGGGCTTCACCATAATAAAAAGTTGTTGTTCCTTTTTTACCACACTCGCAGGATTTAAAGTATACTGCAGGAGCAGTGCAAGTTGCATCTGATTTCCAATATTTATCATCAACAACTTCTTCCATATAATTACAAACGTGTGTAGGGTCAAAAGGAATAACAAACGAAGTTGTGCCATAATTAGAAATAGTATAAGAATATACACTCGCTTCTCCTTCGATGTTGAGTATAGTGCTTAAGCTAGCAACTTTTCCATTGTTAACCGTAATATAATAACTAGCACTATCAGAAATATAATAGTATGTATCTTCGGTAGCATCATAGTTGATTAAAGCATACAAATTTTTCATCATTGAGAAGAAGTTTTTAAATGAGTCCGAAAGGGTAACATAGGGATATTCTGCACCAAACACATCCGTTTCAACAAACATGTTTTCGCTTACGGCATAAGTATACCAAGTTGAATTTACGTAATATAACTCAACGTTGTTATATCTGGTTACAGTTATTTTCTCATTTCCATTGTTGTAATAAATATTTTCTACGTAAGCAGTATTTCCTACGGAGAAACTTGCAACAATAGTCATATTATTATAATTTTCAGTTGCAAAAAGTGCTTCCCATTCTTCTTGCGTAATAGGAAGAGTATTTTCAACAATAGTGATAGTTGTCGTGCCGTAGTCAACAAATTCAATAAAGCAACTGCTTGTTTCAACCGTAGAACCTATTTCATTATAATCATCGTCGTATTCGGGAACCTCTTCTTTAATGGTTGTAGTTATTGACTTCAAAACTCCGTTTTCAAAAGTCAAATAAGCATCTTCATACACGTAACTTCCGTCACCATAAACGTCAAACGAATCAATAAAATATTTGCCGTCTTGATATTCTGCGAAAGTATAACAATTACTAAAATCAAAATTCATACGTATAAAATCCGCATATCCTTCCATAGGAATTGTATTCCCTTCAAAACTCATTGCAGCATTACTGTCATCAATCAAATATGTTCCCACAGAAATATATTGCCCTTGACTTATTACCAAATATTGATTTATAGTAACATTTTCAAATTCAAAAGCAGATTCCCATTGTGTTAAAGACACTTCGTTAATATCAACAACAGGCTCTAATTCTCCACAAACACATTCTCCGTTTATGTAAGAGTGAACTTCTTCATTTGATTTAACAAGACAACCCTCTGTTTGACAAGCATACCAATGCTTGCCATTTTCTTTTGTCCACGTTAAAGAAAAATCATGTTCTGCAAAGTCGCCATACTCAAAAGTGTCAGAGCCCTTTTCTCCACATTCGCACGATAACCAATACACTGCCTTACTTATGCAAGTTGCTTCTTCCTTTAAATACCTGTTTTCTGCAACTTGTTTATCATAAGTATGCGAGAGCATAGAGCCATATTCAAAAGTGTTAGTTCCTTTGTCTCCGCATTCGCATGATAACCAGTAAACTGCTTTTGTTTTACAATTTGCTTCTTCTTTCAAATATTTGCTTTCCGCAACTTGTTTATCGTACGTATGTGTATGAATTATAGGTTCATCTTCTTCACACCATTTACACTTTCCGTTTTCGTAAACGCAAGGAGAAAGTTCACCACTTTCAAAGGATTCCGTTCCCTTTTCTCCACATTCGCAAGACTTGTAATACTCTGCCTTACTTAAACAAGTTGCTTCAGATTTTAAATAATCTTCTGTTGCAATAGTTTTTGTATATGCATGCGTATGTTCTGGTTCTTGAAATAAGAAGTCACATGCAGTAAGTGATACACCCAAGGTGAAGCACATGCATAAAGTTAAAATAGTTACTAATATTTTTTTCATAATCTATCTCCTTGCTTTAATCCATTGTAATATCTCTATAAAAATAGTAATTAACATTCTGTTTTAACAATCTAGCGGCAGCATTTGATTCCGAAACATCAACACTACTTCCCACGCCATTCGATGTAGCACATTTTTTCCAGTTTTCAGGTTTGTAAAAATGTAAGCCGATTAAGTTATCACATCCGTAAAAAGCATTTATACCAATTCTATTTACATTCTCTCTTAAAATCACTTCCCTAATATTTTTACAATTATAAAATGCATTATCCGATATTCTTCCTGACAATATAGTTACAAACTTCAATGTATCTGGGATATAATACCAATAATTGCACCCATCTTCATCAGTATATTGGTGAGTTGTTCCATTCGGTTGAGCAACGCCTTTTCCTCCAGTCCAACCAAAAATATACCCAAACACAGCAAACTGCCCTGATGCATTTAAGCTAGTACCCACATAAGGAAGAGTTAAATCTTCAACCATAACATCCTTAAACGCAGATGAACCTATACTTTTCCCACCATTTATAACAATTTTCTTTAACGTTTTAGGAACATTGTTCTTTTGCGTTGTAGAACTCGAAGCTCCGAAGATATATCCGAAATGTATTTGCGATGTACTCGAGTCACGTGTTTCTCCAACAAATGGCAATGTCATTCTTTCAATAGATGAACAAGACGAGAAAGCTCCTTCTCCTATTTTCTTGAACTGGTTACCAACATATACAGATTTTAATGATGAGCACCCAGCAAACGCTCTTTCGCCCAATTCAATACCATCTATATATGTACTATTCGAAATCGTTAATGATTGAAGCTTGCTACAACCTAAAAAAGCATACTCTTCAATAGTTGCAATACTATCTGGAATCACTAAATCGCCCGCAAGCTCAGTACAATACTCAAATGCGTTTTGCCTAATTCCCATTAACTCACTGCTAAATTTTATTTCTTTCAAATTAATACAGTGGTCAAATGCAAAATCATCTATTATTGTCGTTTCTTCATAAAATTTAAAACTTTCATCTTTTTTGTTTGATGGATACTTATACAGTGTCACTAAATTTTTTGAATATAAAATGCCTGAATCTGAAACAAAATATTCATTATTCTCACTTACAACAATCTCAGTCAAATTTCGACATTGCCCAAACACTCTAATTCCAATGTTTTTCAAGCCAGAACCTATTGAGACTTTCGAAATCGATGAAACTGCAAATACTTCATCTCCCAACTTTTGCACACTGTCAGGCAAGACAATTTCATTTAAATAATCACAACCAGTAAATGCATATTTGGCTATATCTTTCAAATTATCGGGTAGATTTATATTTCTTAACCCGGTATTCTCAAAAGCTTGCATACCGATACTTGTTATTGAATCAGGCAAATCTATTTCTTTCAAACTAGCACAATGGTAAAAAGCATATGAACTTATTGAAGTTACACCATCTGGAATAATTATTTCATCCAATTTCTTACAATTCATAAAAGCACACCACGGTATATAGTCAGCAGTAAGAATCTCTACACTATTCAAACTGTCAGGAACATAATAATGATAATATTCATATTTTCCATTCACTGTTTTTAAATAACCTGCTTCACTTAACGCGGTCGTCTTTTCCCAACCAAAAATCGCACCAAAGCCACTATTTTCTTGCCATGCACTCTTACTCAATCCAATAAATGGTAATGTCAAATTGGTCAAATTATTGCATCCATAAAAGGCTCCTTTACCAATCACCTCAACTGAAAGAGGCACCTTTACACTTATTAACGTTGTACAGTTCTTAAAGGCGTCAACTTTAATCTCTTTAACTGGTTTATTATTGTAATTTGAAGGTATTGCAATATTTTCGTCACGACAAGAACCAACACCTGCTACAATATAATAACTACTGTCTGAACTTAGCGTATATTTCAAACCACTACTAAAATAATCAATTTTACATCGCTCACATTTTTCACTTTCCCAAGAGTGCCCTAATGCGTATTCCACGGCAGTTCTCTTATTTCCGCACCCGTAAATACAACAAGCTGTTTTCGTTCCATTTTTCTCGCATGTAACATTTTTATCCGAAATATAGTCACCGTAAGCATGTTCTGATGATAACACGCCATAGGGAGCATCACATTCTTCGCAAATAGCCAAGTTAACACATGTCGCATTTCCTCCTACACAATTTGCAGTTTCTATGTGATTAATATTTCTTGAGCAAACTCTAGTATGCGAGCCATTCTTATTAGAATACCAATCTCCAAAATCACAACCTAAAACATTTCCGTGAGTGAAAGTCGTTTCTCCTTTTTCGCCACATAAACACGACTTGAAATACACAGCTTTTGTATCGCATGTAGCAGCTTGCTTAAGATATTTTACATCCTCTCTCATTCTATCAAAATAATGTTGCTTCAATTCTCCATACTCTTCATTACAATCAGTGCATATCGCTTTCACGGTACAAGTTGCTTGCCCCCCATGACAATTATTTTTCATAATATGCAACTCATTTCTACTACAAACGCATATGTGTGTTCCATCTGAATTAGAAATATAATCACCATAGTCATGACCAAGAGCCTCACCAAAATCAAATACTTCGGTTCCACTATTTCCACATTTGCATGAATAATTATATTTTGCTGGTTGTGTACAATTAGCTAATTCAAAGATATAGTTTTCCGTAGCAACTTTTTCACCATACACACAAACATGTGAAAGCATCGGTATTTCAAGAGAATCTATTTCATTTCCCTCGATATCAAAAAAACCATTACACACATTACAAGTGTAATGACCTTTTATGCCGGACTCATCATTAGTTGCTGGAATTTCATCTTTCCAATCACTCAATAAATGTTCTGCTATTTCTCCATACTCAAAGGTGTCATCTCCGTACTCACCACAAGAACAAGAATAATAATACACTGCCTTACTTAAACAAGTTGCTTCAGATTTTAAATAATCTTCTGTTGCAATCGTTTCTGTATATGCATGCGTATGTTCTGGTTCTTGAAATAAGAAATCACAAGCTGTAAGAGACATACCTAAACACAAGCACATACATAAAGTTGAGATAATAGTTATTAGTTTTTTCATGTTGCCTCCAATTGTAAATGAATTTTTTGTTTTTTCTTTTTGCATAGATTATTTTAATCCGTGTAGTATATCGATAAAAAGTTCATAGAATTTTCATCGAAAGTAATATCTGGGCGTCAATTTTTGTATGCAGATATAAATATGATTGACTTTTTTGAATAAAAGACTTAAAATAATTACATAGATTAAAATATTCTATGTAGAAAAAGTGGCGAGTTTCGTGCTCGCCACTTTTACCATTTTTAAAACAACAATTTTCCAAGCCTATTCATCATTTCCGTTTTATGTTCGAGCATAGAGTGGGCATAGCGTTTTAAGGTTATCGTAGGGTTTTTATGCCCTAAAATTTCGGATAGCGTTTTAATATCCATTCCGCACTCTAAAGCGCGTGTTGCAAACGTATGACGAAGAGAGTGAAAACCTTTATGCGATAATTTCAAACGTTTTAATAATAGTTCGAAACTCTTTTGATACGAGCGAACCTGTGCCCCATGTACGCGTTCACCACAAACAACGTAGTTTCCGCTTGACGATTTCTTATACTCTCTTAATCGTGAAAGCAGTTGCTTGGGTAAAGGAATAATACGTTCTGAACAATCCGTTTTGGGTGTATCAATTACCTTAACGTATTCGCCGTTAATCCAGCTATCGTGACAAGATTTAGAAACAGTTATAATACCTTTTTGTAAATCCACGTCATCCCACGTAAGAGATAGAAGTTCGCCAATACGTAAGCCCGTGTAAAGACAAAGTACCACGCCGAACAATTTATTTTTCTTCTTTTCAAAGATATATTGCTCGATTTTTCGTTGCTCTTCTTTAGAAAAACAATCAACTTGCTTTTCACGCTGTTTAGGGCGCACGATTGAATTAGTAAACTCTTTATCCGTTACGCCAAGCAATACAGCGCGCCTAAGTGATGACTTTAATACGGATATAATGCCGTTTACGGTGTTTGCAGATAAACCTTTTTCGGATAAATCCACAGTAAAACGTTGTAAAACGGTTGCTGTTAAATCGTTAAGTTCAAACTCTCCGAGCGTGGGGAGTATATGTAGTTCTATTTGCCTTTGATACTTTTTGTACGTTCTAATTTTCGTAGTGGGCTTGATGTACAAAGCAAGCCACTCGTTTAACCAATTTTTATATTTCAATAGTTTACCTCCGTTTGTGTTTTGCCGTTCCCGTTATAGGGGAACGGCTTAATTATTTTTAACCGTTTTTTTATTTCGGGATACAAAAACGGTCAAAACCCGTCCGCCGTTCCTTTTACATTTTACTATTTTCTTTTATCTAAATCGGCGGTTATCTCTATGTAATCAACGAGATTCTTTATTTTGTTTTTTATTCAGTTGTGATTTTTGCCTTTCGGCTTGCCATTCTTCAAATTCGCGCTTGCCTTCTTCGCTTTCAAATAACTTTTGTATCGCAGGCAACAACGCCCTTGCAAGCGAATCGATTTCAAAGTCAGGTATTCCCGTGTTGTTCTTACGCTTTCTTGACATTAACCTATAATAAGCCTAAGGAAGATGCAAGCGCCTACATCGTGGGCATTTGCGGATATTCCGCCGGCTTATTACATCATATCGCGAGATATGATATAATTTTTTCCTCCTTATTAATCTCCTTTACTATTAAATTTTTTGTTTGTTGATTTCGGCGCTTTCTCACGCTCGATTTCTTCTTCGATTTGTTGTAAACGGCTTTTTCCCAAGTTGGCGATAGGCTCGCCTTTGGGAATAAACGCTCCAACGATAGACGGCGCACGGTGAAATGCTCGTGTAAACGCTTCGGGTTCTCGTTCGCGGAAAAGAGTGTAGGCACGGCTCATTTTGTTGAACTTATCCTTATCTTTTGAGAGTTCTTGAACTTCCCTGTATAAAAAGCCGTTATCTTTTTGTTGACGGTCAACAACTTCTTCTAAACGTTGAACTTCGGCAGTCAATACGATAATTTGATTACGCAGTCCGTTTTTGCTTTTAGCGAACTTGCCTTGCTTTGCATCTTCCAACGCTTGGGTATAATCGGCTTCTGCGTTACGTTCTTCAATGATTTTATCTCGCTCGGCTTTCGCTGTTGAGATTTCTTTCATTGTGTCGGTAAAATGCTCGTCTGCTTTTTGAACGGCTTTCTCAATCGTTTCTAATTCCGCTTGCGCAAGTTTCCCTGCGGTTGAAATAATCTCCGTTGATTTATCCCACGCTTCGTCCACGATACATTTAGCCTTAAACTCGGCGGTAGAAAGATGGGAAGCCGCGCTTCCTTCTTTACCACGTTGTAAGCCCCAACGCTTACCGACTTGCTCGTAAAAATCCGTTTGCAGTTTAGATAACTCGTTGCGGTTGAGTAAGTCTTTGGCGCAGAGCCGTCCGTCTTTGATAGGGATAAGGTTTAAGTGCATATGTGGCGTTGTTTCGTCGTTGTGGACAACGGCAGAGATTATATTCTTTCTTCCGTATCGACCTATAAAGAAATTAGTGCAGTCACGAAAGAAATCGTTTTGCTCATCTTCGTCTAAACTGTTAAAAAATTCTCTATCCGAGCCAAGCACGAAAGAAGCCATAAGTACGGCATCTTTCCTCGGGGCTTTTGGTAGGTTTAATTCTTTTATACGTTCGTTAATAAAGTCGGTATAAGAACTATTCCTAAACACAAGCCGATAATTATTTTTCGTTCTTGAACTGTCTATACAAGTGTTTGAGCCGACGTAGTTTTCGTCACGCTCGTTTTCATTTTCTATGGGGCAAATATCCGTTTTGTGATACTTCTCCATATGGCATACTAAATACGATATTTTGGTTTCCTCCTTATGATTTTTTTGGTCGTAAAATAGCCTCGCAGAGCACACTACTTTCAAGGAAAGTATAGTGTGCTATACTTTACAAGCCTTCTATAAAGTTTTGCTTGCCGTTTGCTTGACATTCACGGCGGGTGGTAATGATGATAATTTTTCATTTTTATTTCCTCCTAAATTTAATAAAGCCCTTCAAGCGGTAGCCGTCGAGAAAGGCAAAAACTTAACCTTTTTAGAAAATTATTTTCCACTTATCCAAGGACACGAAAATTGAAAAGTTCACGGCCTTTTTGAAAAAAGGTGCAAAAAAGTCGCTGATAAAACTATCACCGACCTAAAAAGGTGTAAGGGCAAAATGCCGCGTACACATTATTAAGTTTTAATTTTTCCACATAAGCACATCTCCTTTCCGATAGGGAATAAAAAAATCCGTGTAAAAATCTCGCCCACGTATGGGTTCACTTCTACACGGATTCTTATCCGGAAGTATTTGATTTTTTGAGTGTAGCACCTAAAAATTCGTACCACAAAATAGACCTATCGCCAAACCCCGTTTTTCAACGTTGGCGCGCCTACTTGAAAAGTTGGTCAGTCTTTCCAAGCCTTCCGCTAATAAAAAACGAAAGGACGGCACATTGTCGTAAAAAATTGTACGACAATAAAACCCTTAAAAGCCGTTTTGTTTCCCTTTATGTAAAACGACTTCGGGTAAACGGGAGAATATTTCCCGCAAGCGTAAAAATATACGCCAAACAAAGCCTGCCGATGCTTGCAAGCTAAACAAAGGGGAAATTCGCTCGCCGCGGACGGCAAACCCCTCGCAAACTAAAGTTTGCTTTCCCCTTATTAAGGGGCAGAAACCCCTTAATTATATATACCCACACAAAACATATTCTAAACATATGTTCGTGTTTGTAATTCTATTTTAACATATAAAATTGGGAAAGTCAATAGTCAATTGTACAAGAACGTGTACACCTGACATCTTTTTGAAAAATTTTTTGGGGATTTTGTAATAAAAAGAAAAAACGGTAGGAACGTAAATTCCTACCGTTATAATGGTTAAAGAGTAAAAGTAAATCCGAACCATTCACTCGTTACAAGTATTTGGTTCGGATTATACTGATTTGGTGCCGAAGGCGGGACTTGAACCCGCACGGTATCGCTACCACTGGATTTTGAGTCCAGCGCGTCTGCCAATTTCACCACTTCGGCGGAAAATTTATTAGATTATTGTTTTATACTATATATTTTTTGCAAAATATGTGGTATAATTATCTTAGGCAAGTTTGCAAAAGCAACGTTGCTATATGATAATAGCACAATTTTGTTTTGATTGCAAGCGTTATAAAGGAATTTTTATGGAAAAATTAGTTCTTATTGACGGAAACAGTTTAATAAACCGTGCTTTTTACGCTATGCCCCTATTAACGACCAAGGACGGCACGCCGACCAACGCTGTTTACGGGTTTATGAATATGTTTATCAAAATGCTTTCGGATGTTAAGCCAAATTACGTTTGCGTGGCTTTCGACCTTAAAGCACCAACCTTCCGTCATAAGATTTATTCTGAATACAAGGGCACACGCAAGCCTATGCCTGAAGAACTTCGGCCACAGATACCCTTGCTTAAAGAAGTGCTTACCCTTATGGGTGTTTGCATTATGGAAAAGGAAGGCTCTGAAGCCGACGACATAATAGGCACGATAGCCAAGGCAACCGACGTTATGACGTATATTTTTACTGGCGACAAGGACTCTTTTCAACTTGTTGATAACGAGACCGAAGTGCATTTTACCCGTCGTGGCATAACTGACGTGGAAATTTACACTCAGCAAAACTTTAAGGAGAAAATGGGTATTGACCCCATACAGATTATACAACTTAAAGCGCTTATGGGCGACAGTTCTGACAACATACCCGGTATACCCGGCGTTGGCGAAAAAACTGCGCTCAACTTAGTTCAAACGTACGGGAACGTAGATAATCTTTACGCACACGTTGATGAACTTAAAGGTAAACTTAAAGAAAAGGTGGAGCAGAACAAAGACCTTGCATATCTATCGCAAACGCTTGCGACCATTGACGTTAACGTGTCGATAGATACCGACCTTAATAAAATGGTTATGCCTTTCCCCTTTAGCCACGCCGTTAAAGATAAATTTGCACAATTGGAATTTAAATCCTTGGCAAACAAAACCGAACTTTTTGATTTCGACCCCCAAGAAGGCAAAATAGTACAAGACGACACTGTCACTTTATCCGTGCAAACGGTAAGCGTTGCCGACCTATCCGTTCTTGACGACGTTATAGCAAACGGCAAGGCGTTCAGTTTATACCTGTCCGATAAAAATATTAACCTTTTCGACGGCAAATCCGAATACGTTATGCCAGTTATGCTTTCGCTTTTAGACGTTGGGTTTGGTACAAAGGAGATATTAACGGCTCTTTCGCCCGTATTTACCGGTCAAAAACCACTTACAGTTTATAGTAAAAAAGATTTAAAACACTTACTTTTAAGCGTTTGTGATTTGCAACTAACTTGCCCCACCGACGACTTGTCTTTATTAAAATATTTAGTCGATTACAGTAATAACGACACGGCTGACGGAGTTATTGAAGAATACGGCAAACAATCAAGTACCCCCGCCTACTCTATAAGCGTCATTGCAACAGAACTGAGCAATAAACTTGACGATGATACGCAAAAGCTTTATCGTGATATAGAACTTCCACTATCCGACGTTCTATTTGATATGGAGATAGCCGGCTTTAAGGTGGACGCCGACTCGTTATACAAAACTGGCGACAAGTACAAAAAAGAAATTGCAATTATTGAAAGCCAAATAAGAGAACTTTCGGGCGAAGAAAACCTTAACGTAAACTCGCCCAAGCAACTTGGCGAAGTGCTTTTTGAAAAACTTAAAATAGGCAAAGGCAAAAAGACTAAGACGGGGTACTCTACTTCAGCAGAAGTTTTAGAAGCGTTAGAATTTGCTCATCCCGTAGTGTCACTAATCTTGCAATACAGAAAAATTCAAAAACTGCTTTCCACTTATATAGACGGCTTTAAGCCACTTATAGACGGCAAAACCGGACTTGTGCACACCTCCTTTAACCAAACGGTCACGGCGACGGGCAGGCTATCAAGCAAAGAACCCAACTTGCAAAATATACCCGTGCGTGACGATATGGGCAGGGAACTTCGTAAATTCTTCGTTTCACGTTTTGACGGCGGGTCTATTATCGGTGCAGACTACTCTCAAATAGAGTTGCGACTTATGGCGGACTTTTCTAAATGCTCTCCGCTTATAGACGCTTTTAACCACGATGAAGACGTTCACAAGGCAACCGCCTCAAAGGTTTTCAAAACGCCACTTAGCGAAGTTACGGGGCAAATGCGAAGCCGTGCAAAAGCCGTTAACTTTGGCATTATTTACGGCATAAGCGAATACGGGCTTGCTAAACAACTTAAAATTTCGCCCGCTGAAGCACGTGGCTATATAATTCAATATTTTGCCGAATACCCAGAAGTTAAAAAGTATATGGATTACAACGTTGAGTACGCTAAACGTCACGGCTATTCAATTACGCTTCTTGGCAGAAAACGTTTTATCCGTGAACTTGCTTCCCCCAATTACAATATTAGGCAGTTTGGCGAAAGGGTTGCTATGAATATGCCCTTGCAAGGGTCTTCGGCTGATATTATTAAACTTGCTATGCTGGGCGTTTTCAAACGGTTAAAAAACGAAGGATTAAAATCAAAATTAATTCTACAAGTTCACGACGAACTTATAATCGACGCCTTCCCTGGTGAAGAAGACGCCGTTAAAAATATACTAAAAGAAGAAATGGAGAACGCAACCAATTTGTCCGTTAAACTTACCGTTTCGGTAGGCAGTGGCAAAACTTGGTTCGATGCAAAGTAATATGAAAAATAAATCGTTTTTAGTTGCTATAACGGGTGGTATCGGCAGTGGTAAGTCTGCCGCACTTAAATATTTACAGTCTATGGGCTTACAAACCCTTTCTTGTGATGAAATTACACGCCAGTCTTATGACTTTCCTAAAATTAAACGCTGGCTTATAAAACAATTCCCCGAAGCCGTTAAGGGCAAGATATTTAAAAAAGTTGATAAGAGTTTAGTTGCAAAAACAGTTTTTGCCGATAAAGAAAAACTTGCAATGCTTACCGACTTTTTAACCCCCGTTATTTTGGAAGAAACCTTGCGCCAAGCAAAACGACTTAAAGGCTACGTCTTTATCGAAGTTCCGCTTTTGTTTGAGTGTAACAAGGCTAATTACTTTGATATGGTTATAGTAATTAAACGTGCAATAAGCGAAAGGATTGAAAGCGTTATGTTACGTTCAAACTTAACCAAAGAGCAAGTTCTTAAACGCATAAACGCCCAGTTCGATTACGAGAACGCTGACCTTACCCCCTACACCGTCATATCTAACGACGGCACTGAAGAAGAACTTACCCAAAAAATTAAGGCAATCGTTAAAAACTTGCACGCTACGTTAGAATAATTTTGTTTATCAACTTGGCTAAATTATTGTTTAGGTAAATATTTAGGTATTAAAAAAGACCGCAGGTGCGGTCTTTTTTTGTTCTTAGGGAACTAAAACCCCTACTTTTTTCATTAAAGGTTTTTGACATGTTGATTATAATCAACTTTCATCTGTCAACGGATTTTCTTCAAAAATCTCAGAAAAATCAACGTCACCAATGATTTCAAAATATTCATCATTGTTTAAATACTGATATATAAAATGCTTTTCATCCAACAGAATTAAAGTTTTTTCACCTACTTTCAGCATATATTCCGAAGAAGTTTCTGTCGCAGATGCCTTAACTTTAAAAAGAAGATTTTCTATTAAATTATCGTATGATTTTACGTATTCATTGTCAATAAACAACTTTACTTCTGCGTCTTCACTAAAAGCATAAAAATAGCCACTAGGTGTATGAAAAAAAAGTTCATCGCCACAAATTCGATAGAATTTTCCGTTAACAACCAAACCTTGATAAGGCCTTCCCCCGCTATATCTTGTTTGTAAAACAAACGTATATGTTTGTTCGCATGTTTTTATGTAATAAGTTGTTTCAAAATCTATTTCGCTAGCTGGATTTTCCAATATAATACTTTGACTTAAAAACCAGTTGCAAAATTCTTCCCACCCAAAGCTACCTTGCTCAAAAATTTCCACACTATACAATGACAGGTAAGCACACCATTCTTCACTACGGACGGAAAGTATTTCTTCCTTATCTAAATCTGGAAATACTTTTGAGAAAGCATCTTGATAATACCAAACGGCATACTTAGACCTTGTTTCTGTATTCTCTGAATCCAACTGCACGCTATACTCATTGTAATTTATAAAACAAAGACTTTCTCGCAATACGTTATCACCACGTTGCACAGAAAAATCTTCTGCAACTTCGTAAGAATATACCTCAACTGCTTGCGATAAATTCTTCTCTATTGTTTGTTCGTTATCAGGCACAAACCAATATTCTTCGCCTCGACGCTCTATTTTCCCTTTATGTAGCGTATAAGACTGCCCACGATAGTAAGCGCTCATTTCTGTGTTTGTTTTCTTTAGCATTGTGGCAATGTTTCCGCCTACGTGTGTATATGGAGATAAGTCTCTTTCTCCCATATTTTCTTCTTCAAAATTATCAGAAAATATATATTTTTTTCCAAACACCTGCAACGTTGCATCATACGGAACCCTATCTAATATATACCTAGCGCAAGTGCCATTACCCTTCGTGCCATCTGAAAAGGTAAGAGCTATCGCCGTTCCTCTTACATCGTCGTCCTTATAAGCGGTATACGTGCCTGAATATTCCTTATCAAATTCCTTAAAGATAAAAGTGTTATCCTCAAAATATTGTATCGTAATATCATCAGAGTAAAGCATTTCTTGTTTTATAGCATCACAGCCAATGTTATGAGTTTCTCCATCTTCTTCGATATATGATTCCAAGTACCACGTATCTAAATAATAGGGTTGAAAAACATAATTCGAAAGGCGAAAGTAAATACACAAAAAGAACACGACCGGAATAACAAACCAAGCTATTACCAACAAAACTATAAATATTTTTATAGCCTTTTTCATTTTCATTTCCCCCATCAAAATAAATATATCTCTTTTTTAAATCGACTTTTATATAATGACTGACTATTTGACAGCATCATTGCCATAAACGATAGTAATCAAAACCTATGTTTTTATTTGCTAAATCAAAGCCCCTTGATAAAAATATTATATTCCTATCAACAGATGCTTGTCAATAGTGATTTTTGATAAGTATCAAATATGAATCTTTGATTTATTTGTTTACAAAATCCTCTAAAACAATTTTTTTCATATTATCACAAGTATACTTGTATTGTCAATAATTTTACAAGAATAGTTGTAAAATAAATATATGGATAAGTTCGGATTAATTTTGCGAAGGCTTCGCAAGGAATATAAGTTAAGCCAACAACAATTAGCGGGCTACGTTGACGTAACCCAACAATGTATTTCTGAGTGGGAAAAAGGCAATATGGAGCCAACGCTTTCTAATCTTATAAAAATTGCCGACGTTTTTGACGTATCTATTGACTTTCTTGCCGGCAGAAAAGAATTTTAATATCTAAAAAGACCACTGACGTGGTCTTTTTTGTTTGTTTTTAATTACATTAAAAGCGTGCCTTCGGTGGACTCTATCACCTTAAACATTTCTATTTGTTTGCCTGTTATCGCATCGATATAAACGTAATAAGTTGCACCGTTTACTTCGCCGGAAATTTCGTAACATAGTTTTTCGCTTTTAGCACCTACCGGGCAAACGCAAAGGCGTACCGTTTCAATTTGCATTTCTGGGCTGACTAATGCACAAGCCGTTTTTTTACTAAGTGACGGCGTGCCTATTTGCCTTTGGGTATGATTGGTGTAGTAGGCGGTTGCTTCTAAGCCGATAACGTCGCCCGTCTGGGCACAAACCCTTACCTTAACCATATCGGGATACACCACCACGCCGTTAACAGCGTGGGCAAAGTTTATAGTGTACACGTTGTTTGAAAGGTTAATCCACACGGCTTCCATACCGTTAAGGTCAATATTTTGCAAAAATTCTTGTGCGTTTTTAAGGGCGAATTCGCTTTGATAGTTAACGTCTTCACACGTGCCTGCACAGTCGAACATTATAAGTTTGCCACCCGTTTTAGAAATTTCGGCGTAAATATCGCCCTTTTCGGTTTTACCAAGCACGTTGAAACACTCAAACTTGCCGTTGCTACTGCCTTCGGTTTTAACTTCAGTTAAGCCCCTATCCGCAAAAATGCCCTTAAAGATATCTTCGGCTTCGGCACGGGTTATAATATTGCCTTTTAACCCTTTTGGCACGTTAGACGCTTGTCCGTCAGAAAAAGGACCGTCGTAAATGAGTTCTGGGTATTCAACCGAAAGGTTTTGAAGTTGATTAAAATTATTTACCACGGTGTTACCGCTTCCTGCTTCCGAAATAGACGTAAAACTAAAGTCGTCGCCCATTTTAGCAAGCATTGCTTGTAAGGTTTCTTTAAGCGAAAGGTTTGCCCTATACAGTTGCGATAAGTTTTGATAATCTTCAGACGAAAGGTCACCACCGTCGATTAATTTTTTGTTTAGATATTTTGAGTAGTCGCCAATTTGGTTAATAAGTTTGGTCGTATAAAACTTGCTTTCATCTTTAAGCGGAAGTTGTTGAATATCCGCTTCGGCAAGTTCACTATTGATAGCAAGGTCTACTAAATAAGTTTGCTTTGCACCGTTATCGTTACTTGCTAAAAGTTTAGATAAATTTAGGTCTATATTATCAACCTGTTCTACCGTATCGTAAAAAGACCTGCTGTAAGCGTTTTCTAACGCCAAGTCGGTTTCTTGTGGCATTAAAAATGTAACCGTCAATGCCGAAGCAAGTGCCAAGGTGGATACACCAAGGCAAATGACCGCCGCCAACCAACCACCGTAACTTCTACCTTGCTCTCTATTTTTTTGCCTATTAGCTCTACGCTGTCTGCGTTCTTCCCTTTCGGCTAAAATTCTTTGTCTTCTAACTTCTAAGCGTGCCTGCCTTTTCTCTCTTACGGCAGTTAGCCTTGCCTGACGCTCTTCGGCTTTTCTTTGCCTTCTATCCATAGCGCTCTCGTGCTGTAACGTTTCTCTACGCTTTGCACGTTCTTCTTTAAGTTGTTGTTTTTTAGCAAGCGCCTGCGCTTTTCTTCTATTTTTATCTCTTAAAGCGGTGGCTTGCGCCTTTTCTTTTTCCGCCCTATTTCTTGCACGTATACGGGCAAGTTCCAACTTCTTTTCCGCCTTAATACGCTCTTTACTTGCACGCTCGCTGTTTAACAGTTCTAAGCGTTGGCTTCTAATTAAACGCCTTTTTTGGCTTGCGGTAAGGTTTTGTTCGTGAATATTTTCGCTAACCGCACGCATTTCAGATAAATATTGGTTGGCGTAGTTGTCGTCAAAAGCGGGGGTTGTTGCGTTGTTTACGCCAGCAGTTTGCCCGCCAACCTTTTGACTATTAACGTTTGAATTTGCAATGTTTTCTACCTTTTCAATGGCATTGTTCTTGCTTGAATTAGTTTTATTTCTTTCCATAATACCCCCTTAAATTGCAAACACGTGGTTGCCTATGGTAACCGTAGTTTGACGTGTAAATATCCACTGGCTAGTAGCCGTTGCGGGATTATAGTAGTATAGTGCCCCGTACGTTGGGTCCCAACCGTTCAAAGCGTCTTGCGCAGCCTTTTTTGCAGTTGCGTTGGGCGTAAGATTTATTTGCCCGTCGTCAACGGCGGTAAAGGCGTATTTTTGATAAATTACCCCCGACATAGTGTTCGGGAAAGACGCCGACCTAATTCTATTCATAACAACAGCGCCAACCGCCACTTGACCAACGTAACTTTCGCCACGGGCTTCGCCGTAAATTAGTCTTGCAAGTAACGCTACGTCTTGCGAACTGTATCCCCCGCTGTTTGAACTGCTTGAAGAATTGTCGTAAATACCCATAGCGGCAAGCGTTTTTTTGCCGGCAATACCGTCTACGGTAAGTTTGTTTTTGCGTTGAAAGTACTTAACGGCACTGGTTGTTTGCTTTCCGTAAATGCCGTCCACAGCACCCGTGTAATAACCCCAATTTTTAAGTTTTCGTTGCATTTTTTTAACTGTTTCGCCACGGCTACCTTGTTTTAAGGTAATTGCGTATGCTGTTTGCACCTGAGTTGGCGTACTAACAACGTTGGTTACAAAAAAACTCATTGCGCAAACCATCAATAAAATGGCAACTATTTTAATGGTCTTTTTCATTTTTTCCTCCCTTATCTTTAAAAAAATTGTTTATAATTTGGTAAATTTTGCTTTTGTAAACGTAACTTTCGCCGTTACCCACAAAACAAAGCGGTGGATACACCACACACCACCAATTATCCCCTGCACCACTGCCAAGTTCTATTATTAAAGCGTCGTAAAAACCGCCTTCTAACGTCAACTCGCCGTACGTTCTTGTTGGGAATTTTTCTTCACACACACGTGCTTGAGCCGTATATTTAAAGCCACAATTTTTAAGCACGGCGTTGGCAACCCCTTCTATCTCTGAAAGCCTGCATTTTAGCATTGCTTCCGCCTTTTTTTTGGTATCACACTCGGCTATATATGGCGTTAAATACTCCACAACCTTGTCCTTTACCACGTACTTGACTTGTTGCTCTGCTTGGCTATTAGAATTGGCACGGATATGTATTCTTAAATACTCGGTATGCGTATTGCTTTGCACGGGCGTAAAAACAGCAATCGCCGTTAGACTTATTATGATGCAAGTAAGCAAACTTATGCAAAAATTTTTCATTTTTAAAAACCCCTCAAAGTTGATACACCGTTTATTGCCACACTTACAATAATTTATACTTTAATTTTAACCTTTGTATTTTAGGCAAAACTGTTGTTGCTTTTTAATGCGTTTAGTAGTAAAATGTAAACGTAAAGGTTTATTATGAAATATAAAATAGTTTTAGGCGACGCACCGTCTTACTTACAACTTTATAAGCAGATTAAAAAAGATATAATTGCCAAAGCCTACCCCTTCGGCGTAAAATTGCCGTCTAAAAGGCTACTTGCTGAAGAAGTAGGCGTCAGCGTAATTACCGTAGAGCACGCTTACGAACTTTTGGTGTCTGAAGGCTATGCCGAAAGCAAACAGCGTAGTGGCTACTACGTAACCTACCGTGAAAGCGACTTTATTTATCACACAGACGTTGACGAGCCAACCCACGACGTTGATTTGGAACTGCAAAAACCCGTGCAATCGGACGTTGCCTTTCCGTTTAGCGTTCTTTCAAAGGCTATGCGAAAGGTTATTTCTGATTACGGTGAAAGTTTGCTTTTTAAATCGCATAGCAAAGGCGTTTTGGCGTTTAGGCAAGAACTTTGCAGTTATCTTAAACGCACGGTTGATATAGATATAACCCCCGACCAAATTGTCGTTGGTGCTGGGGCTGAATACCTTTACGGGTTGGTGGTCCAACTGCTCGGCAAAGAGAAAATTTATGCAATAGAAAACCCGTCGTACAATAAAATACGACAGGTTTATACGGCTAACGACGTTGTGGTAAGACCCTTGCAAATGGGTAAAAACGGCATAAAAAGTAGCCAACTCAACTCTTGCACTGCACAAGTTTTGCACGTTACCCCATACAACAGTTATCCGTCGCTAATAACGGCAAGCGCTTCAAAACGTAACGAATACTTGCATTGGGCTAATAAAAACGGGGCGTTTATCGTTGAAGACAATTACGACTCTGAACTGACCGTTTCTAAAAAGAACGAAGAAACGTTGTTTTCGCTATCCAAACAGCAACGTGTAATATATATAAACACATTTTCAAAAACCTTATCTTCAGGCATTAGGGTTGGCTATATGCTTTTACCCAAATCGCTTGTGAAAACTTTTGAAGAAAAATTGGGTTTTTACTCTTGCACCGTGCCCGTTTTTGAACAACTTTTGATTACCGAACTTTTAAGTAGTGGAGAGTTTGAACGCCACGTAAACAGAGTTCGCAGACAAAAACGCAAAAAACAATCTGGTTATATAAAAAAATATTAAACTGACTATTTTAATATTATCAAAATTGTAGTATAATGTAAGAAAAAAACAAGGTGGCTTAAATTATGGCTTATAAAAGAATTCTTACTATTCAAGATATATCGTGCGTGGGTCAATGCTCGCTAACGGTGGCATTGCCCATTTTATCGGCGTGTGGTTTGGAAACCGCTATTTTGCCGTCGGCAGTTTTATCAACACATACGGCGGGTTTTAGTGGTTTTACTTTTAGGGATTTAAGTGAAGATATGCCCCGCATTAAAGACCATTGGGTTAAAGAAGGCATTAAGTTTGAAGCAATTTACACCGGCTATTTAGGTAGCACTGAGCAAATAGATATGGTTAAAGATATTTGCAAAGTTACCTTAACTGACGGCGGAAAGTTTTATATGGACCCCGCTATGGCAGACAACGGCAAACTTTACCCTATTTTTGACCAAAAATACGTTGACGCTATGAAAACCCTTTGTGACGGTGCTGACTACGTTTTGCCAAACATTACTGAAGCCTGCTTTTTAACGGGTATTGAGTACAAAGAAGTTTACGATAAAGCGTATATCGATAGCCTAATCGACGGCTTGATTAAGTTGGGCGCTAAAAACGTAATACTAACGGGTGTTTCTTATAGGGCTGGCTATACGGGTATTACCGTTTACGAAAATGGCAAAAGCGACTATTATGAACACGTTAAATTGCCCAACAGTTGTCACGGAACGGGCGATATTTACGCATCGGCTTTCGTTGGTGCTATGGAAAACGGCAAATCGGCTTACCTTTCGGCAAAGATTGCCGCCGACTATACCGTTGCTTGCATAAACGCAACGGCAAGCGAGCCAAACCATTGGTACGGCGCTAAATTTGAACCAGCGCTTGAAAAGTTAATTGAAAGTTTAAAATAATTTTGCAACAAAAAACCCACTCGCAAGAGTGGGTTTTTTACACGTTAAACCGTGTGTGCCTTTATTAAATTTTTACCAAAATGGTGTTTTAGTATGTTATACGCCACGTTGCGCTTGCGCCTACTTTTAAATACCATATAGGTTGCACTTCCACTACCCGTCATAAAGCCCTTTTGCACGGCGTCAAGCGTTGCCAAATTTTGCTTGATTTCAGGTAGCAGCTTTACGGCGGGGGCAGTCAAGTCGTTTTTAATAACGCCAATAAAAGACTTCACGTCGCCACATTTTAATAAGTTAACCGCAGTGTCCGTGCAATCTGCACTAATTACGCCGGCGTCGTCATAGGCTTTATAGCACTCTTTTGCCGAAATGCTTTTATCAAGGCTAACCACCAAAAAATATAGTTTGGTTTTTGCGTTTACGGGGGTAACTTTATCGCCCTTGCCTTCAATTAATGCATAGCCACCATTTAACATATAGTTTACGTCGCTACCAAGCTTTGAAGCCAAGTCCGAAAGGTCGCAATCGCTATTAAACAACTTGTTGCAACCCTTAAGCACGCCCGCAATATCTGCCGACGACCCGCCCAAGCCACCACCTACGGGTATATTCTTGTTAACCACAACGTCTATACCACAAGTGTTTTGGGTTTGCATAAATACTTTTGCAGTTTTATATGCGTTGTTATCTTGCTCAGAGCAACCGGCGTCTATACCAAACGTTTTTAGGGTAATATCGCTATCCTTTCGCTTACTAACGGTAACCGTATCGTAAATGCTTACCGAACAAACTAAACTTTTTAAGGCGTGGTAGCCTTGCTCTACCCCTAAAACGTCTAAGGTAAGATTTAACTTTGCGGGTACTTTAATTTTTACTTTCTTCATTTGAAACCTTTATTTTCTTATTTTAAAGAGTTTATTTTTTTCTAAAAACCACTATTCTTTCTTTGCCCGTTAGCGGAAACTGCAGTTCGGGGTTGGTGTCTATTAAATTTTCGGGCGTTACGTTTAAGCGTTTTGCAAGCGACCAAAGGTCCTCGCTAGCGGTTGGTATATATACGCTAAGCGCACAGTCGCAAATGGGTTTTTCATCTAAAAGTTCCACGCCACTTATAAGTTCGGTGTAGCACTCTTCCCACGGGTAAACGGTAAATATCAACTGGCTTTCAATTTCAAACTCGGTTGCAGAAACCATTTTTACCCTGCCGAGTGTGGAAACGCAATTAACTTCATACTTACACTCGGTATTTGCGTCGGCTTCAAGCACGCAGTTAAAGGGCGTTTCAAGTTTTCTTGTAAACACTCTGCCGTCGGCATCTTTTAAAAACGCCGTCATATAAAGCGTGCCAAGCACGTTAAGACCTTGTGTTGAGCATTCGTAAGAAGCAAGTTCAACACGCTCGCCACAGCAAGAGAGCAAGGTTACGCCAACTGAAAGTTCATCGGTTTGCGCTCTGCCCGATACCGTAACCGTGTGGCTTCGCATTTTGCCAAAACTGTTGTAGTACTCTTTTTTGCTAGTAAGCGCCACGTTGTGCGTGCGACTGAACGCATCAAATACCACGCTACTATTTTCACTTACGAAGGCTTCCCCTTCAAAACATAGTGTAATAGAACAGTTTATAAGGCTTACGCCCCTATTTTCATCTACGCTTATGTCCGTTTTGAAAGACTTTTCACTAACACGTGCTAAGGCTTCCATAGTGGGCATTGCTTCTTCGCAATCGATTTCCACACGGAAAGGAAAGGTCTTGTTCTCTCTTATTATATCTTTTTTATCTTCCGATTGCAAGAAAATTGCAGACATATGCACGTTGCCGTCAACGATAATGCAACCGACCCCACACTGAACACCAGTAACGACGGCGTCGGCACGCTGACACAACACTTCGCTAATTGGGCAAGAAATTTCAAATTCTTCTTCCATTGGGTACACGCTTTCTCTAACGCCAAGGCTTTTTATTAAGGTAAGTTCCTTGCCGTTTATTACTAAATCGTCTGCGTTAGATAGCGTTTTAACTACTTTTGTTTGGGTAACGAAGGCTTCTGCAAGCAAGTTTGCACCCACCTGCAGTCTTGTTCCTGAAAGGTTGGATTCGGTTTTTTCAACAAGGACTGACAAGTTTACTTTTGCACCGTCACCTAATACGTCGGCGCTTATAGTACCCTTAAATTCCGAACCGCACTCGCATTTTTTAACAAGCCCGTCTTGGTCTTCGTAGCAAACGAAAAAGGTTACAACGCCTTGATAAGACACGCCACCCGTTTGCACTTCCGATGCTAAAACGGTCGGCTTCGCCCATACGTTTAATATTCTGCTTACGCCGTCCGAATTAACTTCCGTTTTGCACTCTACTTTAATTCTGTCAAATAAATTGTTTTTTCTTTGTGTTAAATATACGTCTTCAAAATTTGGTTCAAATGGCATAAGCCCCTCCTTTAACCTGAAAGGTCTATTAAATGTATATACGCCTACTATCAAAATTATGACACAAAAAAACACGCCCTTTTAGTTTTGCAGTTGGGCGTGTTATTTAATATTAAGTTGTTTGGTTTGCTATTCGGCTTTGGGCGTACCCACTTCTTTAAGTTTAACCCTTCCACACATATATTCCGAATAAGAATAAGATGTTTTACCGTTAAAGGTTTTATCAAACGGCTCTACGGTAAACAGTGCCGAATATACACCCATAAGCTTGCCGTCAAAGTTAACAAACTTGTTTCTGCCAAGCGATAGGGTTACCCTTACGGGTTTTTCTTTTAGCCGAGCAATGTACTCTTTTACTTGTGATAAGGTAACGTTGTTTTTAATCATACGCCGATTATTGCGTAAAATTAATTTTTTATACCCTTTTTAATTAAAAGTCGTCTTCATCGCCCTCTTCTTCGTCTTCTTCATCTTCATCGTAGTCGTTAGCATCTACGTTAGAAAAGTCAAAGTCGTCAGGTTCGTCAGGGTCGGAATATTCAACGATTTCTTCTTCCTCTTCATCATCAAAGAAAGCGTCGCCCTCTTCTTCAGAAAGTTTGGCAAGCGATAACATTTCTTCACTGTCTTCTTCCTCTTCTTCGGGGGCTTCCTCGTCAAGATATTCCTTCCAAGAATCGTCTTCCATTGCTTCAGACTCGTCGTAAACGGATTCCTTTGAACATTTAGAACAAATTTCTTCACCAGGTTTTAAATAGTTTTGATGACATCTGGGACAAAGTTCTAATAGTTCTTGTTCATCGGCTTCGTCTACGGCAAAAATAAGTTGCGGACCTTTTTTAAGCTCCGCTTTACATACGTCACAGTATTCTTCCCCTTCCTTAATATAGTTAAGTTCACATCTGGGGCATAAAACGTATTTAGCCATACACATACTCCATATATCATATATATTTTTTAAACTCAATCGTTGTTACAATACGGTCGTATCGGTCAACTGCTTGTATTATATCTTTATCGTATACATTTGTAAACTGATTTTAAATAATTTTTTAAAATTTTTTTATATTTAATCGCTACGCTCTGTTTTTTTGCGTTTTTTTGCCATTTTTTAGAATAAAAACGCCAATAACGGTGTTTTTTCCGCTATCGGCGTTCCGAATTTTTGAAGTTTTTATAGGCTTATCCACTCGCCGTGCTTGGGCGTTATAAAGATTCCGTTCGGCACTACGTCAAGATATGCTTTTTTAAGATTTTCAGTTACGCTTATATCGTCCACTTTAGTAAAATCGTGGTGGTGTGGTATATAAACTTTGCAACCAATCTCTTTTGCGAAGTTTGCTTTTGCTTTTACGGCTTGTTCGGTGGTAGAACGTTGAATTATTGCAATATCCGGTTTATATTGTTTACATAGGTTAGTAAGTTCTGTAATAACGTCGTTGCCATAGAACAATATCTTCGTGCCGTTTGGCAAAGTGAATAGATAGTTACGATACTCTAAACTGCCTACCAAATGCAAATCCCTTATGCCTTCTTGCTTGCATATTTCGTTATAGTTTAAAAGATACTGCTCAAAATCGTTCATGCCTGGTTTTGCTACTGCGTGTGCTTGGTTGGCGTGTCTGCCATAAAGTGCTTTAATTTTTACGTCGCCAAAATCAAGTTCGGTGTCAGGATACATCGGATACATTAGCGCAGGATTATAGTTAAGCCACTTTGCTAACGGATACATGGTTTGCTCCCCACACAAAAGTTTTGGATTGTTAAACTTTTTGGCAAGCCTTGGAATATCGGTAATATGGTCAAAGTGAGCATGGCTTAAACATATAATATCGCAATTATCAATTGCAGTATAGTTTAAATCTGTACCTACACACTCGGTAATATAGGGGTCGGTAACGATAGTAGTGTTGCCACACTTAATTTCAAAACAGCTTACTGCCAGCCATTTTATTTGTACGCCGTAATTTGTTTGCATATATTTCTCCGTTTTAGTTTGTCGTGTTAATTATAACACCTTTTTAGTATATAATCAACAATAAATTTGATTTTTGATTGGCGAAGGGAGTTAAATGTTTTGTTATAAGAAAAACTTATAACTTAGCCGTAAAAAATTATGTACAAACGCATTTTCAAGTGGTATAATATTATCGTAATTAGCCCACGGGCTTAAAAGGAGATTTTTTTATGAGCCGTTTGTTCGGAACAGTTTCACGTGGGGTGCGTGCCCCGATTATAAAAAATGGCGACGATATCGTGTCTGTCGTTACAGACGCCGTTTTAGAAGCTAGCAAGGTCGAAGGCGTTAAGTTTCATAACAAAGACGTAGTTGCAATGACCGAGGCTATCGTTGCACGTGCGCAGGGTAACTATGCAAGCGTAGACGACATTGCTTGTGACGTTAAAGCCAAATTCGGTGGCGAAACGTTGGGCGTGATTTTCCCCATCATTAGCCGTAACCGTTTTTCAGTTTGCCTTAAAGGCATTGCTAAAGGCGCAAAAAAGATTGTGTTGATGCTTTCATATCCATCTGATGAAGTGGGCAACCACCTAATCAGTTACGACGACCTTGACGAAAAGGGCGTTAATCCCTATACCGACGTTTTAACGGAAGCAAAATATAGGGAACTTTTTGGCGAAGCAAAACACACGTTCACGGGCGTTGACTACGTTGCGTATTATAAAGAATTGGTTGAAGCACAAGGCACTGAGTGCGAAATTATCTTTGCAAACAACCCAAAATCTATCTTAAATTATACTAAAAACGTTTTGTGTTGTGATATTCACACTCGCTTCCGCACCAAAAGGTTGTTAAAAGCCGGCGGTGCTGAAAAGGTTTACGGCTTAGACGACGTTTTAAGCGCTTCTGTAAACGGCAGTGGCTATAACCCCGAATACGGTTTACTTGGCTCAAACAAGTCTACTGAAAACACCGTTAAGTTGTTCCCCCGTGACTGCCAACCCATCGTTGACGCTATTGCGCAAAAACTTTTTGAAGCAACCGGCAAAAAGGTGGAAGTTATGGTATACGGCGACGGTGCTTTCAAAGACCCCGTAGGCAAAATTTGGGAACTTGCCGACCCGGTAGTTTCACCCGCATATACCAGCGGTTTGGAAGGCACACCCAACGAGCTTAAACTAAAATACCTTGCCGACAACGACTTTGCACATTTAAGCGGTGATGAATTAAAACAAGCCATCAAGAAAAAGATTTCTGAAAAGGATGAAAAGGTTGTTGGTCAAATGGGTACGACCCCACGTCGCCTTACCGACCTTATCGGTTCACTTTGCGACTTAACTAGTGGCTCTGGCGACAAGGGTACGCCTATCATTTGGATTCAAGGCTACTTTGATAACTACACTACAGAAGAAGAATAATTTTTACGCTATCAATTCAAAACACACTTAAAGGCTTCTTTAAGTGTGTTTTTTCTTTTTTTAGCGAATTTTAGGGCTTTTTGGGTGTTTTTTTTGCTTTTTGCTTGACTTTTTTTCTTATTAAGGGTATCCTTTAATTACTTTTATAAAAGGAGAAAGTTTATTATGGAAAAATCTAGAAAGTTTTTAGGCTTCATATCTTGTTTCTTTCTTGGTATACTCGGCTTACTTATCGGCGTTATCGCACTTAAAGGCAGAGCAAGGTCAACCTTTATTAAGGGTTGGGTTAGTTGCTTAGTTCTTTGCTTTATTATTGCAGCAGCGTTCTTTGCAGTTATTATTTTTGCGCCAAACCTTATTGCTCAGTTATACGAAGCTACCGGCAACCCAATGTTCTTGGAATTATTACGCCTTGCTCAACACGTTAAAATAGGTTAAATCGAAAGAAAGTAGTTTTATGATTTGCAGTAACTGTGGTAACGAAATACCTGAGAACGCTCAATATTGTATACACTGTGGCAAAGATTACCGCAAAAAAACCCTTATGGGCTTCTTGCTGGGTTACTTTTTAGGCATTATAGGTTTAATAATTGGTCTATGTATGTTTGAAAGTGGCACAAGAGCAAGAAATACCTTTCTAAAGGGTTGGTGTATTGCTTTTGTCGTTTCTTTTGTTATTGGATTTGTCTCAGGGGTTTTGTATTATTTGGGACTATATCCTTACTGGCTGGCATAATTGAAGTTTTTAAAAACACTAAAAAAGCACCCGCACGGGTGCTTTTTTCTTTTGTTTTGCTTTTGTGCATTTAAATTCTTTAGTGTTTCTTTTGCGTAGTTTATACCATTTAACCCCTTTCTAAAAGCATTTTGTCGGCAACAAGTGCTATAAATTCGCCGTTGGTTGGCTTTTCCGCCCCAACGTAAGCACGTACACCTAATATATTGTTTATAGTTTCAATTCTACCCCTATTCCAAGCAACTTCTATGGCGTGGCGAATAGCACGCTCAACCTTAGACGGCGTAGTTTCAAACTTTTCACCAATCATTGGGTAAAGTTTTTTGGTTATGTTGTTTATAACGTTTGGGTTTTCAACCGCCATTTTAACGCCTTCACGCAAAAAGCCATAACCCTTTATATGTGGCGGTATACCAACGTTTATGAATATTTTGCTAATCTTTTCTTCTAAACTAACCGTGTGAAAGCCAAACTCGTTGGGTTCCGACTTAACTGGCGCTGGTTGAAACAAATCGTCTAAACGTTGTTTAAGAACTTCAAAGTTATAAGGCTTGGCTAAAAAGTAGTCTGCACCAACGCTCATTGCTTTTGAAATTATATCCTGATTACAAAGCACGCTAAGCACTACTATTTTAACGTTCTTATCGGCTTCACGCACTTTATTTATAACGCAAAGCCCGTCGTAGCCACTTACGACAAGTTCAGTAACCAACACGTCCGGTCGCTTGGCGGAAACTTCGGCAACAGCGGTTATTCCATCGGTAACAGCCCCTATTACTTGATACCCTCCGTCTTTATCGAATTGTTCTTTAAGCGCTTGATTTACTTCTTTGGTATCTTGCAGTAGAAAGACTGTCTTTTTTTGCATAACGCACTCCTTAAGATTTTATACGTTTATTTTACAATATATTGCAAAAAAATTCAACGATTTTTGTATACAAAATTGAACAAAATATTGGTTTATGAACAAATATATGTAAAATATTAAAATATTTTGTCGATTTTGCCATATTTGTCGATTTTTAGCCCTAAAAACTTTGTCGATTTTTGTACAAAATTATTGCAACGGACAACGAAAAGGCCTTAAGCAATAACGCTTAAAGCCTTTTGAAATTGTTTTTTTAGTATCTATTATCTAGTTCAAGCCCTTTTTAATTTTATAAAGTTCTTCGTGGGCAAGACGCATTTTGTAAACGATATCTTTACTTTGGTCTTCGGGGTAACAGAAATATAAAAGTTCCTTATCCCCTATGCAAACCATATCTTCGGTTTCATAGAAGAAGAAATCTGCAACTATACTATGCGTAGCAAGTGGCGTGTGAATATAGTGTAATTTACCATCGCAACCAATAAGTTCAAATCCGTTTAGGTCGTGCACCAATCTGCCGTTACCAACCATATACAAGCATTTGGTGTTTTTTATTATGCCAATTTTTACGGGTATATCAACTTTATAACTTCCGTCAAGAAGTTCTTTTTTAACTTGCTCTCTTTCCCACGCCGACCAATCGGGAATATGACTATATTCCGTTTGACCGTTTAGCGCTTGAAGTTCGCCGTACTCGGTAAGTTGATATTCTTTGCCACAGTCAAGGCATTTAAGGGTCGTGCCTTCGGCGTGCATATTGCCTTCTTGCAAACAGTTGGGGCATTTATATAAAACCTTGTTTAAGCCGTAGGCACGGTTTTTGGACTTGACGGCAACCTTGTTTTCTTTTTGCCAATTATAATAGTCAAAATCAAACTCTTTGCCAACGATTTGGTTAAGTTCTTGCACGCTTTTTGCTTCAACGTCTTCTTGTGAAAGCAAATATTTAACTTGTGCAGACACGTCGCCCTTAGTAATCTTTAGGCAACTATATAGCGGGTCACGGGTGTATGCACCGAAAGTTGTTATCATAACAACCGGAACTTTAAGTAGTTTAATAAGTTTGCCAACGCTTTCAGGAAGCAAAGACGCTTTGCCGTCTATACTATAACCTGCTTCGGGGAACATTACAACCGAAGTTTTAAGGGTATGTAAAGCATAGTAAATATCACGAACTATTTGAACTTCTTTAACAAACTTATCGGTAGGTATACAACCGATTTGACGCATTAACCAGTCTTTGCCAAGCAAACTATCAATGGTGCAAACGATATTGACCGGTCTGCTACCCATAATGGTTGCGGCAATTTGAAGGTCGATTGAACTGCAGTGATTCATCAAGATAAGGCAAGGTTGTTTTTTTGGCAACTTTTCCATACCAATTTTGGTAGACTTAAACCTAACCTTTGCAAGTTCGGGGAAGCTTATGATGTTAAGAAGCCAACGCCAATACCACCTACATTTTTTAGGTTTTACCTGCTTTTTAGGTGGCAAAGATGCCACCTTGTCGAAATCGATTTTTTTAATTTTTACCTTCATATATAAAACTTTTTCCTAAATAAACTTTTTCCTAAAATTTTTAACTAAAGCCGTAGGGAAGCCTACGGTTTTAATAAACTCTTAAATTAACGGCACTACCACCCATTGAAGATTAGTTATATCGCTTAAACTATCAGCGTAAACCAAGCTATACTTGGTACAATCGCCATCTTCGTCATATTCAAAGTCGGCTTTCAAATATACGCCGTCGCCAAGGTCTAAATAGAACACACCGCTATCGCCTTCATTAAACTGATAACCAAAATAGTCTTCAATATAGGTGTCTATCAAGAATTTTTCGTCCCAATAGTCTTCTATATCAAAGCCAATCAACTCATCCTTATCGGCGGTAAATCTTGCTTTAAGAGTGTCCGATGCGGGCGAAGCGTATTCGGTCACGTCCGTTTCAACAAGTGTTAAGTCTGCAACCGAACGTTCGGTAGTGGTGCTTGTTTCCACTATTTTATCTTCTCCGTCAATCTCACAAGTGCCGTCTTGAACGTTAACCGCCTTAAGTGTAATGGTTTGAACTTGGTTAGCGTAATCGTCGGGAAGTTCTACTTGCACACCCGTCGTTGGGTTTTCCGCTCTATACGTGGACGTGCTGGTAATAGAAAGGTCTATCGGAATAAGCCCAGCGTCCTTCATAAGATTACGAAGATTACCACTTAAAGTGCCAATGCAATCTAAGTTGTTATAAACGTAAACGCCCTTTTGGAAATCCACGCTAACTTTATCCCTTACGTCAAGGTCTAAACTACCCGTAAAGTCGCCGTTGGTTAGGTCTGCACTAAACTCTACCCCGCCACTTAATTTAAGGTCTTTTGCAAGCCCGTAACCCATATCGCCGTTAGGAATATTTATTTGTGTTAAATTAAGGTCAAAGTTAACTTCCTTTTTAGTCTTTTCAAACTCGCCGTCAAGGTCGATAATAAAGTCGTTCGGCGCTTTTAAGAAAAGGTCTACGTCAAAACTAACTTCGTTACTATAATCGGTTGCAAAGTTGAGTTTAACAGACGCTTCCACTGTTGAAACGTCGCCTTGTGCTTGAGTACCGTAGGTAGTGTTGCCTTCGCTATCTTCCGAAATGGGAAGCTTAACTTCAAGTTCAACGCTTAAACTATCCGTACCACTCTTAGCCACGCTTGAAATTGCACCGCTTATATATAAGTCCTTTGCCCCTGCTATTTGGAAAGAAA
Organism: Christensenellaceae bacterium; assembly: GCA_045542055.1. Classification (GTDB taxonomy): domain Bacteria; phylum Bacillota; class Clostridia; order Christensenellales; family Borkfalkiaceae; genus UBA1259. Next base: position 49,510 of record JAZQKH010000022.1, read on the forward strand.
CCGACGTTTTGTCAGGACTAAACGCCAATTCCACCTTGCAAGCGGTAATAGGACGGTCTGCTTCGGCAAGGTCGCTTGCACCGTAAACGTAATCGTAAACAACGTCAAAGAAAACTTTGTTGGGGTTGATTTTAATTTTAGAAGAAACTGCACCTTGGTCGGTTACGGTGTAAGTAATTTCTAAACCCAAGTTGTCAATAAGCCCTGCTATGCCAACCTTTAGGCTTGAAGCACCGTCGCCAACTTCCATATAATCGATAACTGCGTCAACTGCACGCTTAACGTATGCGTTTGAAATTGTATGCACGCCCGTAACTTCGTTATAACTAACGTCGGCTTCAGTAAGCGCAGGGATAGCACCCAAACAACTTGCAATCGTTTGTTCGTTATCAAAAAGAAGTTTTGATATAAACGCCGTATCCAACTTGTCACCCGTAAAACCAACCGCATCAAATAGCGTGGTGGTAAGGTCGAAAGGCAAGTAATAATTGCAACTTGCAACGCCCGCACCTTCCACGGTAACGAAATACAAACCGTTATCGTCACTATAAATAACAACGTTTTGTTTTTTGCCGTCTATAACGCCGTCAAAGTTGATTTCGTTTCCAGCAAGATATATACTTGCCGAGCCCGAAGTGCTATCAAGATAAGTACCAGCGTTTGCAAGGTCTTCTTCACCAAACAAAAAATTTAAATCAATCTTCTTATTCTTGGTTGCCTGTTCAGCAAACTCCGCCTTAAAATCCTTTGCAACGTTAAAGTCGTCCTTTTTGATAAACTCCACAGTTTTAAGGTCGTCTATACTCGTGTTAAATTGTGATACTACTTCGGCTTTATTTTGAACGTAGGTTTCGCCATCGCCCGTGCCGTCACAACCAACGGCAAAACACGCAAGGCTTACTACACACAAAATCATCATCAAAAACTTTTTCATGCCACGACTCCTTTACTATGTTAATTGCGTATTATTACTATATTATATTACTTACAACTATTTTACCTTGAATAAAAACCTTTTGTCAATAGAAATCACAAAACTTTTACTTTGCAAAGGGTTTTTACGGGTTTTTTATAAAAAACGACACACCCAAACGGGTGTGTCAACGTTATTTTATGCCAACTTGTTTTATTTTTTGTTTTTAGAGTCTTCAACTGCGCCTTTAATAGTCTTATCCTTGGCAAGTAGCCCGTACTTGTCAACGTCAAGTTTGTTTCTTTCGCCGTGCGTTAAGCAGCCTGCACCGTTTGCACAGCCACCCATACAAGCCATGCCTTCGATAAAGTTTGCGTCCAACACGCCCTTACTCTTTTTAAGAAGGGCTGTTCTGCATTCTTCTATGCCGTCGCAAGTGTTAGGAATAAGATTAAAATCTTGATAACCTTCTTCCTTTAGCCCCTGCATAACGGCGTCGGCAAGCCCACCGCATCGTGCAAATATTCTTCCGTAATAAGATGCGTCGTTTAGTTGGCTTTCTTCAAGGGTTGTAACGTCTATATTACGGCTATCGTAAAGCGCTTGAAGTTCTTCAAAGGTAATCACCGAGTCTACGTACGGTCTAACCTTTTCTTTTTTTGCTTCAACCTTTTTGGAAGTACAAGGTCCTACGAACACCACCTTTGCGGTCGGGTCGGTTTCTTTTATGTGTTTTGAAATGGTCGCCATTGGCGATAGCGTTGTGGAAACGTTGTCAAGCAAACTTGGGAACGCCTTCTCTACGTAGCTTACGAAAGACGGACAGCACGAACTTATTAAAAAGCCTTTCTCCGCAAGTTCTTTTGACTCGCTTTGCGCAACCATATCTGCACCGAGCGCCGCTTCAACCACCTTATAAAAACCAAGTTCTTTAAGTCCCGTAATTACCTGCCCAAGTTTAGCGTACTTAAATTGACTTGCAATGGCGGGTGCAACTACGGCGTAAACGTTATACGTCTTGTTACCGTTACTCTTTTTGATTAGGTCTATTACGTCTAAAATGTAAGACTTGTCGGTTATTGCGCCAAACGGGCACTGATATACACACGCCCCACACGCAATGCACTTAGAATAGTCTATCTTAGCGCTTCTATCTTCGCTCATAGAAATTGCTTTTATCTTGCAGGCAGTTTCACACGGGCGTTTGAAGTTCCTTATAGCACTGTAAGGGCAAACCTTTGAACACGCACCACACTCTTTGCATTTGCTTTTATCAATATGCGCAACGTGGTGGTCGTCAAAAGTAATCGCACCGAATTTGCAAACGCTTTCGCATCGGTGTGCCAAACATCCACGACAAGCGTTGGTTACTTCGTAGCCACCTATGGGGCATTCATCACACGCTATATCTATTATTTGAATAACGTTTTGGTCGTCCTTGTCGCCACCCATAGCAAGTTTAATTCTTTCACCCAAAATTGCACGCTCTTTATACACGCAACAGCGCATAGTGGGGGTTTTGCCCGGTAAAATGGTTTTAGGAATATCCAGCAAACTTTCGTTTAGCCTGTCTTCCCATGCGAGCTTTGCTAGTTCCCTTAGCACCTTGTATTTTAAATGTTGAACTGCCGTATCAAATTTTCTCATAATCAACCTTTTAACGATAGTTTTTTACTTCTTACACAACTTAAGGTTCTGCTAAACAGCAAAACCTTAACTTTTGTTTAATCTTTAACTTTGTTTGATTTGTCGGTCATTTGCCTTGACAATATCGCAAGCGAAGCCGCCAGGTTTTCGTTCCTAATAACCACGTCTTTTTTAGCCGTTATGTGTGCGGGCGAAAAGTTCCAAATGCCTTCTATCCCCGCCTTAACTAAAAGGTTGGCTATTTCTTGTGCATAAACGTCCGGCAAGGTTAGTATGGCAAGCTTAATTTGATTTTCTTTTACAAATTGCGATATTTGGTCTACGTGATAAATCTCTTTGTCGCCTATACGGTTGCCTACGACTCCGCTTCGAACGTCAAAACCCGCCAAAATCTTTAAACCGTAGTCGTCAAAACCCTTGTAGCCCATAAGCGCTTGACCAAGTTTACCCGTACCAATAATAATGGACGGCGTGGTTTGCACCCCACATCCCAAATAATCTTTTAGCTTTTCAATTAAATTCTCTCGGTTATAGCCAATCTTCGGCTTGCCCTCGCCACAGCCTTCGGCAAGGTCTTTACGCACCTGAACTTCGCCAAGATTTAACGCCTTTGCTATTTGCGTAGCCGAAATGGTCTTAACCGAGTCGTCAAGCCCTTTTAAATAATGATAATACGTTGGTAACCTTTGCAACGTCGATAAAGAATAACTATTTTTCATCTTAATCCTCTACTGACAACTATTATAACTTGAAACTATTTTTTTTACAAGCGTTTTATCAAAAAAAGGTCAAAAAGAAAATAAAAACGCTCAATTTGATAAAAATTGCTTTTTCTCGTCGGCTATGCAGGTGTTTTTGTGACATAGTCTTATATGTTAACACCGACTTGAATCAAGACAAGCACCCGTCTAACACTCAATTTGCTTTTTTATATCTTTTTGTGTTTGCGATAATAAAAATGGTTGAAAAAAATTTTTTAATGTGCTAAAATTAAAATGCCAAACAAAAATTTAATAAGATATCAAGGGATATTTTCTTTTTACGGGAATAAAATCTCTTTGTTTTCGTATGCTATAAATAGTTTTGAATTTGAAAAAATGCAAATTCCTCTATTTATGGTAATAAGGTTTTATCCCGAACTATCTTAAATTTTTGTTTGGCGACAATTGGAGTTTGCGTTTTTAGTGCGTTGACTTCGGTTGGCGCACTTTTTTATTTTAAGGATAATTAACATAAGGATAAAATAAATATATGGATACAAGTTAATTTCACAATGTAAACTTTTATTATATTTAATAAATTATTTTTTCAAGGAGAAGACAATGAAGGAAAAAAACTTAAAATATTTATCATTTAGTGATAGAAAGATATTTATAGTTAGGCTTATTACTTTTTTTTCTATTTTTTTAATGCTTATTGGGTTGTTTTTGCCTTATGTATCAGCGACAACAGAGCATAAAGAGTTTTTAAACTTTGTAGGAAATACTGTAATAGATAACATGACTGGTTTTACAGGAAAAGAGCTGATTAACTTAAATCTATTTGAGTTGATAAAATTACACGCAAACGACACTTCGTATGATGGTAGTGGTTTAATTGTGGGTTTGATAGCTGCGATTATTGTTTTAACAATTTTATCTGCAATGCTTTTAATACTAAAAAAAGATGTTTTATCTTTAATATCAACTGCGTTAAATCTTTTGTTAATATTTTTAATTAATTTTGATTTTACCGATAGGGGTTTTGTTGGGTATAAATATGATTGGGGCGTTAGCCATTTTTTCTTTTTATTTTTTGCAACTATTATAATTGTAAGTATTGTTGCGCTTTTAATATATAAGAAAATTAAAAAACAAGGAGATTAATTTATGAAAAAAATTATTACAACAATAATGATTTTATGTTTAACGTTTATATGTTCAATAAATCTTTTTGCCTGTGGCAATAAAGCAGAACAATATTATGGAACTTGGAATTCCGTAAGTGCCAAAATAGATGGATTAACCTATACAATTGAAGAACTTGAACAATTAGGGGACTATACTTTAAGTGATTTTTCAATTGAAATAAACGATGACGGCAAGGCATATATTTATTCTCAAGGACAAGGTAATTATGTTAAATGGGAATTAACCAGGAAAGGTATAAAAATTGGTGAACGTGAATGTTTCCTTGAAAAAGAATTATTATCCATAACAAATAATGGAATAACAATATACTTGTCAAAATAATTATGGAGTAGTTTGGCTGAGTATCATATCAAATACAAATCTTAATTTATGGGGTGGGATTAATTTCTCGCCCTTTTTGTTTAAAATAATAAAAGAACGTAAACTAAACCTTTTGTGGTTCGATTTACGTTCTTATTGGCACACCATAAGGGACTCGCTCCGCAACCTTGGCTTTGCCAAGGGCATGTCCACTCCGTGGTTGCTATCACGCCTGGGTAGCAAAAGGTGGGTGTCTACCTTTTGTCGGCAACTATAACGGGTAACTCCAACTTTTAAGTTGCCGATTCCTACCCGTTCGAGTCCCTTTTATAGTAAAACAAAAAGTCTAAACCAACAATGGTTTAGACTTTTTGTGGCACACCATAAGGGACTCGCTTCTCTCGAGCCTCCCGCAAAACAGTCCACTGGACTGTTTTTTCGCCTTTTGGCGAACACGCAAACTTTGTTTGCTGGCTCCTAATTCGAGCCCCTTATGACAAAACCACAACAAAAAACGGGACTCGCTCCGCAACCTTGGCTTTGCCAAGGGCATGCCCACTCCGTGGTTGCTATCACGCCTGGGTAGCAAAAGGTAGGTGTCTACCTTTTGTCGGCAACTATAACGGGTAACTCCAACTTTTAAGTTGCCGATT